>CAZVHV010000262.1:0-2630 GCA_964627025.1 uncultured Oscillospiraceae bacterium
TTGCTCACCGTGGAAAGTAACTGCTCCAGCCCTTTGGCGGGCAGATACTCTGCCTGAACGGGGATTATGATCCTGTTGGCGGCAGCCAGCGCATTGACCGTGAGCATCCCCAGGGAGGGCTGACAATCAATCAGGATATGGGAATATTGCCCCTTCAGCGTGTCCAGATATTGCCGCAGGATGGTCTCACGGCTCATGGCGTTCACCAGCGATACCTCCATACCGGACAGCTGGATGTCAGCGGGCATTAGGTCCACGCCCTCCGGGTGATGCAGGATGCCCTCGCCGGGGTGAATCGGCTGATCGGTCAGGATGCGCCCCATTGCATCAGAGAGCGTAAAGGGCAGTTTATCCGGCTGGGGATGGCCCAAGCTGATGGTAAGGCTGCCTTGCGGGTCCCCGTCGATCAGCAGCACCTTTCGCCCAGCCTGCGCCAGCCCTATCCCTAAGTTCGCACAGGTCGTTGTCTTGCCAACGCCGCCTTTCTGATTGGCGATGGCGATGATTTGCGTGTTCATGGACTTCACCTCATTTCTGAATGTTGATATTTCTTCTGGAAATAGAAAAAGCCGCCACTTCAAAAATGAAAAGTGACGGCTCTTTCTAATCCCGGAAAGCAAAAAGCGCCCAGCAGAAAAAGCTGAGCGCTCGGCATTAAATTTATTCTGTTTTGTTCAAATTAGGTCAAATCATCTCAAACTAACCAAACGAAAAACGCACCAGGAAGGAGCTGTAAAACCACCCTTCCAGACAGCAAAAATCAGCCTGCGGTTGTCCTATTTTTTAACCACTTGGCCCTCTTTTTACCCCCATTTCTGCCGGTTGTCCTATATTTAACCATTAAAAATTGGGTGAAAATGGCTCTCGTTATATCAAATCAAGTCAAACCATATCAGACCCTATGGGTATAAGAAAACCCCGGAAAACCTTGATTTTCCGGGGTTTTTGAACCATTTTGATACGGTTTGTACAGCAGATTATCTCTTGCTGAACTGAGGTGCACGACGTGCAGCCTTGAGACCGTACTTCTTGCGTTCCTTCATTCTCGGGTCGCGGGTGAGGAAGCCGGCGGCCTTCAGGGCGGGACGGAACTCCTCGTTCATCAGCAGCAGGGCGCGGCTGATGCCGTGACGCAGGGCGCCGGCCTGGCCGGTGACGCCGCCGCCGGAGACGGTGGCCACGATGTCCACCTTGCCCATGGTGTCGGTGGTGACCAGGGGCTGGCGGGTGATGAGCTTCAGGGTCTCAAGACCGAAGTAATCGTCGATGTCACGGTCGTTGATGGTGATGGAGCCGGTGCCGTTGGGGAAAAGATGGACGCGCGCCACGGAGGACTTCCGACGGCCGGTACCATAATGATAAGGCTTTTTGCTCTTGTACATGTTCAAAATCCTCCTTATTCCGCAGCCCAAAGCTCGGGCTTCTGCGCGGCGTGGGTGTGCTCGGTGCCGCGGAAGATCTTGAGCCGGGTGAGAGAGTCCTTGGTGACGGTGTTGCGGGGCATCATGCCGCGCACAGCCAGCTTCATGGCCAGCTCGGGCTTGCTCTGCATCAGCAGGCGGTACTTGGTCTCCTTGAGACCGCCGGGGAATCCGGAGTGGGTGCGGTAGATCTTCTGCTCGGGCTTCTTGCCGGTGAGGACCGCGCGCTCGGCGTTGATGACGACGACGAAGTCGCCGCAGTCGGCGTGGGGCGTATACTCGGGCTTGTGCTTGCCGCGCAGCAGGGTGGCGGCGGTGGCAGCGGTCTTGCCGAGGGGCTTGCCGGCCGCGTCAAGGATGTACCACTTGCGCACGATATTGCCCTTGTTTGCCATAAAAGTGGACATGGTGTAACCTCCAATTTTGCTTCCTATATTATAAATGTTGAGTCCGACGAACAATGGCTCCGCCTGTACAAGCGGAGCGTTTTGTATTATAATACAGGGGTTCCGGGGTGTCAACACGTTTTTTTCATATTTTCAATTTAGAAAGTGCAATGCTCCATTTTTCTCGCTCATTCTCCTTTCTGCTTCGGTTTACTCTGTTTTGATTTTTGTTTTTTGCGGGAGGCCTTTATGAACAAGATCCTCAGCTATGTCCGCCGGTGCGTGGAGGACTACGATATGATCCGGGCCGGGGACAAGGTCGCCGTGGGCGTTTCCGGCGGCAAGGACTCGCTCACCCTGCTGGCCGCCCTGGCCAAACTGCGGGAATTTTACCCGGTCCCCTTCACCGTTGAGGCGGTGACGGTGGACATGGGCACCCCCGGCATGGACTTTGGGCCGGTGCGCGAGCTGTGCGGCCGGCTCGGCGTGCCGTATACCGTCGTGCCGACCGAGATCCACTCGGTCATTTTTGATGTGCGGAAGGAAAAGAACCCCTGCTCCATGTGCGCCAAAATGCGCCGGGGGGCCCTCCACGCCGCCCTTTTGGAGCGGGGGATTCATAAGGTCGCGCTGGGCCACCATTTCGACGACGCGGTGGAGACCTTTTTCCTCTCCCTGTTTTACGAGGGCCGGCTCTCCTGCTTTCAGCCGGTGACCTACCTGGACCGCACCGGGATCACCCAGATCCGCCCGATGCTCTACTGCGGCGAGGGGATGATCCGCAGCGCCGCGGCGCGGCTGGAGCTCCCCGTCGTCCACAACC
>CAZVHV010000263.1:0-2604 GCA_964627025.1 uncultured Oscillospiraceae bacterium
TCGGTGGCGGTCTCGGGCGTCCCGCTGATAAAGCAGTAGCGGTAGTCGTAGGTGTCCAGAGCGGCGGCGTTATCCTTATAATAAGACTCCAGCTGGTCATCGGTATAGGTGAGGGAATCGGTATAATGCTTCTGATACTCGCTGGCCAGGGTGCTCATGGTGAGCTGCTTGATGAATACGCTCTCGGTCATATACGGACCATAAAGCAGTCTGAGGTAGGCCGTCCGGGAATAACCGTAACTGCCGCTGTACTGATCGATCTGGGAAAGCGCGTCGTCGATGGAAGCCTGACCGTCGCTGGAAAGAGTGTAGCCCGCCTTCTCGGCCTCGGTGCTCAGAAGCACCACCTGCTGAAGATTGGTCACCGCGGTCTGACGGAAATAGTCGGCATAGGTCGTGTTGTCATCGTACATCTGATCCTTGGGGGCAACATCAGGGTCATAGCCGGAATCCAGTCCGTACTGGGCATAGGTCTTGGCGTTGGATGCGGCGCTGTTGACTGCGGAATAATAGTAGTAGCTGAGGTCGCTGACGGTAAACGTCTGGTCGCCGACCGTGACGGCTGCGGCACGGCTCTGGAAAAATCCGGAGTTCCATATCAGCAGTGCCGCGGCAAGAATGGCGGCGATCACACCGATCACAATATAAACAGTGGTGCGAACCTTTTCCTTGTGAGCATCCGCTGCCTGCCGGCGCTCTTTCTCGGTCAAGCCTTCGCTCTGATGGCGCTGCTGTTTTATCTTGGATGCGCTCATGTAGCTTCATTCCTCTCGATTATGGTCTGTCGAAGTTCCCTGATGCAACGAGCCGTGGCAGCGGGCCTTCTCCATTTTTACGCCGATTCATTATACAAGAAACCGCAAAGGCTTGCAAGTCCTAAAACGGGGAGCGGACCCGGAGAACGGAAAGTGTTTACAAAAAGTTCAGGAAACGGGTTTCCGCGAAAAAAAGAAAAATGCATAGAAAGAATGAATATTCTTTAAGAAATGAATATTATCCGCTAAATGACAATTTAAAACACGCCGAGCTGAGAAAATATAGAATAGTTATGCAGGATTTGCTCTTGCAATTTCAGCGGACGAATGGTATGATGTTTGTAATCACTCATAAACGGAGGAATCATGATGGCTGACATTAAAAAAGTGGTACTTGCCTACTCTGGCGGACTGGATACATCGGTTATTATTCCCTGGCTGAAGGAGCATTACGACAACTGTGAGGTGATCGCCGTTTCCGGCGATGTTGGTCAGGGCACCGAGCTGGAAGGGCTGGAGGAGAAAGCCATCAAGACCGGCGCCTCGAAGCTCTATATCGAGGATCTCACCGATGAATTTGTGGACGAGTATATCATCCCCACCATGAAGGCGGGCGCGGAGTATGAGGGCTACCTGCTGGGCACCTCCTTCGCGCGTCCCATCATCGCCAAGCGCATCGTGGAGATCGCGCTGAAAGAGGGCGCGGACGCCATCGCTCACGGCTGCACCGGCAAAGGCAACGATCAGGTGCGGTTTGAGCTTGCCATCAAGGCATTCGCCCCCAACATGAAGATCATTGCCCCGTGGCGGACGTGGGAACTGGACAGCCGCGACAAGGAGATCGCCTATGCCGAGGCCCATCAGATCCCGCTGAAGATCAGCCGCGAGACCAACTACTCCAAGGACAAGAACCTCTGGCACCTGTCGCATGAGGGCCTCGATCTGGAGGACCCCGCCAATGAGCCGCAGTATGAGAAGGAAGGCTTCCTGGAGCTGGGAGTATCTCCCGTGCAGGCTCCGGACGCCCCGACCTATGTCTCCATTGATTTTGAACAGGGCGTGCCCGTAGCGGTGGATGGCAAAAAAATGAAGGGCAGCGACATCATCCGCCTGCTGAACAAGCTGGGCGGCGAGAACGGCGTCGGCCTTCTGGACCTGGTGGAGAACCGCCTCGTCGGCATGAAGTGCCGCGGCGTATACGAGACGCCGGGCGGCGCCATCCTCTATCATGCCCACAAGGTGCTCGAGAGCATCACGCTGGACAAGATGACCATGCACGAAAAGCAGAAGCTCGCCATCACCTTCGGCGAGCTGGTCTACAACGGCCAGTGGTACACCCCGCTCCGGGAAGCCCTTTCGGCCTTCGTGGATGTGACGCAGAAGCCGGTCACCGGCACGGTCAAGCTCAAGCTCTACAAGGGCAATATCATCAACGCGGGCGTGACCTCCCCCTACTCCCTGTATTCCGAGGATATCGCCACGTTCGGCGAAAGCGATTACGATCAGATGGATTCCAAGGGCTTCATCAACCTGTATGGACTGCCCATCAAGGTACGCGCCATGATGGAGCAGGGAATGCTGAAATAAGCTGCGCCAAACCGCGCGGCACGGGAACGGGACGGCTCCTTTTTTCGGGGCCGTCCCGCGCCTGAAATAGCAGGGAAAGGAAAGGTCATTTTTATGAAGCTTTGGGCAGGCCGGTTCCAGAAGGAGACCGATACGCTGGTCAACGATTTCAATTCATCCATCCTGTTCGACGCCCGGCTGTACCGGCAGGATATCACAGGCTCCATCGCCCATGCCACCATGCTGGGCAAGCAGGGCATCATCGAGGAAGAAGAGGCCGAGA
>CAZVHV010000264.1:0-2584 GCA_964627025.1 uncultured Oscillospiraceae bacterium
GGGGGTGTCCGCATCGGCATCCACCATCGCCATGCTGGGAGCCAAAAAAGTTGTGGCCATGCCGACATCAAGAGTATTTATCCACAACGCACAGGGCGCGATGGAGGGAGACTACCGGGATATGAGAAAAGCTGCGGCAGACCTCAAAACCGCCAACGAATCCATCATCAACGCATATGAACTCAAGACCGGAATGGACCGAGCCCAGATTCAGACGCTGATGGACAAAAGCACATGGATGACGGCGCAAGAGGCCAAGGAATATGGATTTGTGGATGATATCGCGCTGAAAGACGGAGAGAATCTGTCCGGAATGCAGATCGCCGCATCGCTGGATCTGCCGTTTAAGGCGCCGAGAGCGCTGAACATGGAAAAGCTCCATGAGATTGCAGCCGCTATGAAAAAATCCGAGCTGACGAATGACAGCGGGGGCGAAAGCCGGCCCGCATCAGATACGGAACCCAGCGTAGAACTTGAAGCCCAGCGAAAACATTTCCGCGAACTCCGCAAAAAACTTTATTCCTGAACCGCCGGAAGGGCGGTATTTTTATGAATAATTTGGAGGTAGTATCACATGGATGCAAATAAGATCATCGAACTGAAGCAGGAACGCGCAACGCTTACCACAGACATCCGCGCCCTCATGGACAAATATGAGGACAAAGAAATGGACGGAGCCGACAAGGATTCGCTTTCTAATATGGAAAAGCGCTTTTCCGAGATTGACAACGTCATCACCCGCGAGGAAAAGCAGCTGGAGCGGGAACGCAAGATCGGGGAAAAAGAACCTGACCCGAAAGCGCGGGCCCCGAAAGATAAAGAAACGCATAACGCTTTTTTGGAATACATCACCACGGGAAGCAATCAGGCCAGAGAAACTTACAATGCGCTGTCCATGACCAACCCCACCCAGGCGGGCTATCTGGTGGCGCCGGAGCAGTTTGTTTCCGAACTCATCAAAGATTTGGCGGATGAAACTTTCATGCGCAATAAGGCAAAGGTACTTCCGCCTCTTAAAAATGCCCAGTCTTTGGGTTATCCCACCCGCACCGCCGGCATGAGCTCTTTCGCGTGGGGCACCGAAACCCAGGCGCCTACCGCCGACTCGACTCTGGCTTATGGAAAACGGGAATTCAAACCGCAGCCCGGCACATCCGAGATCCTGGTTTCCAAGACACTGATCCGGAACCTCCCCAATGCCGACGGATATATCCGCGGCGAGATCGCCGAAGATGTTGGCGGAAATTTGGAAACCGCATACATGACGGGATCCGGAGCGGGACAGCCTCTCGGCCTGTTCACCGCTTCCGCGGATGGTATTCCTACCAGCCGAGACGTATCCACCGGAAACACCGCGACGGAGATCAAATTCGACGGTTTGATCGAAGCACAGTTTTCTGTCAAGCAGAAATACCAGGCGAACTGCCAGTGGATTTTCCACCGCGACGGCGTGAAACAGCTCCGCAAACTGAAAAACTCCGACGGCCAGTATATCTGGCAGCCCTCCGTACAGCTGGGTCAGCCCGATATGCTGCTTGGCAGACCCGTAAATATGTCCGAGTATGCGCCCAACACTTTTACCACAGGGCTCTATGTCGGAATCTACGGAGATCTCAAATACTACTGGATCGTGGATTCTCTGGCGATGGAAATCCAGGCGCTCTTTGAGCTTTACGCCCGGACAAATCAGGTGGATTACATCTCCCGCATCGAAACCGACGGAATGCCGGTCATGCCGAACGCTTTCGCCCGTGTGAAACTGGCGTAAAGCAAAAAAACATAACGCGGGGCCCTGCCGAAACGGATTCGACGGGGCCCCAAAAATAAAACTGGAGGTAATAACATGTTTGGTTCTTTGCTGAAAGAGTGCAAAATCGTCCCTGTGGAAAACAGCGTTTCCGCAAGCCAGGCCACCACGGTCGGCGAAATCGTCGATACACAGGGCTATGAAGGAGCCTGCTTTATCTATAAGCTGGGCACCGTGACCGACGGAGCTGCCGCTACGCTGAAGATTTACCAGGGAACAGATGCAACCGTTTCCGATGTGGCAGAACTGTCCGGAGCGTCCGCGGCTATCGCATCGGCATCCAGCGACAGCGAGCAGTTTTTGATCGTTGACGTCTTGAGGCCCAGGGAACGGTATCTGCGGCCTACCATCGTCACGGCGACGCAAAACGTGGAGATCGACTCCGCCATCTGCATCCTTTACAATCCGACCCTGGCGCCCATCACTCAGCCGACCACGGTCGATGCTTCCACTCTGGTTGTAAGTCCGGCTGAAGCGTAAGGAGGTATAAAAATGGGAGTACCTAATGGTTACAATACCGTACCAAGTTCCCGCTATTTTGAGGATGTCGCGGCGGGAGTCGGGTCTATCGGGACGACTTACTATGTCGACGTGAACGCAGGAGCGGACACCAACGACGGGCTGAGCTGGGAATACCCGATGAAAACGCTGGCGGCGGCAATCGTTCTTTCCAACGCCGCTATCGCCGCCGGAGCCGCCGGATGGGCAAACCGGAACAGAATTTTTTACAAGGGAGACAACGCGGAAGCCGCCGCCGAAACGTTGATCACGCTTCCC
>CAZVHV010000265.1:0-2573 GCA_964627025.1 uncultured Oscillospiraceae bacterium
CGTGGCCGGCGACGTGGTGGTCATCCGCTACGAGGGCCCCAAGGGCGGCCCCGGCATGCGCGAGATGCTCAACCCCACCTCGGCCATCGCTGGCATGGGCCTGGACAAGTCGGTCGCCCTCATCACCGACGGCCGCTTCTCGGGCGCCACGCGCGGCGCCTCCATCGGTCACGTCGCCCCCGAGGCGGCCCTGGGCGGCCCCATCGCCTTCGTGGCCGAGGGCGACCTCATCACCATCAACATCCCGGAGTATTCCATCCGCTTCGAGGTGGCCGAGGCCGAGCTCGCGCGCCGGAAGGCGGCGTGGGTCTGCCCGCCCCCCCGGATCACGACCGGCTATCTCTCCCGCTACGTCAGGCAGGTCACCTCGGCCGCCCGCGGCGCCGTGCTGGAGTAAGACGCGTCACAATGACAAAGAACGCGGGAGCGGCCCTTTAAGGGGCGCTCCCGCGTTCTTTTGCGCCGGATCGTCAGTCCCGATTGCTGCCCATGCGGAACGACGCGCACTCGGTGGAGGCGCAGTCGGTCACCATGGGATCGCAGCAGCCCACCCGGATCTCGTTCAGCGAGCAGTAATTTTTGTCGTCGCAGTGGTGCGCGCAGGTGCTCACCGAGCATTTGATGCTGGAGTTGACGTTTTTATGGCCCATGTGAGATTCCTCCTTCGTACGGATGTAGGATTAGGATATCCTGCCGTGCCCGAAATATGCGCGTCATTTGCCGTCCGCCCGGGCATAGATTAAAGGTGGAGGTGAGATCCTTGGATTTGAGGAACCAGCAGATCACGATGCGGGAGCTTCTGGCCAATCCCGGCGCCAAAACGCTGCTGCAGAAGCAGTTCCCGACCGTGATGAGTCATCCGCTGGCCGGCGCCGCCCAGTCGCTCACCCTGGCGCAGGCGGTCGAATTTGCCCGCGTCTATGTTCCGCAGGGCAAGATCAACGAGCTTCTGCGGGAGCTGCAGAGGATCTGAGCCGGCACATACCTCCCCGCGCGGCGGTGTCCTCCGCCGTGCGGGGAGGACTTTTTTCGCCGCGAAAAACATGGGAAAAGGGGCAATGTGTCCTTGTGAAACGGCGGGGATTATGCTAAAATAGATCGGAATGACAGCCGGGAAAAAGGAAGGGGCGCGGAGCATGCGGCATCTGATCGATTTTGGCGACATGACGCGGGCGGAGTGGGACACGCTGTACGGCCGGTGCAGTGATATCATAGACCACCCCGCCGATTTTATGGACGCCTGCCGCGGCCGTGTGGCGGCCACCCTGTTCTACGAGCCGTCCACCCGGACCAACTTCTCCTTCCAGACGGCGATGCTCCGGCTCGGCGGCACGGTGTTCGGCTTCACCGACCCGAACTCCACCTCGGCGGCCAAGGGCGAGACCCTGAAGGACACCATCAAGATGGTCTCGGGCTACGCCGACGCGGTGATCATCCGACATCCGAAGGAGGGCGCGGCAAAGGCGGCGTCGCTGTACTCCAACGTCCCCGTCGTCAACGCCGGCGACGGCGGCCATATGCACCCCACCCAGACGACCGCCGACCTCACCACCATCACCCGCCTGCGCGGCCATGTGGACGGTTTGGCGGTCGGACTCTGCGGCGACCTGAAAAACGGGCGCACCGTCCACTCGCTCATCAAGGCGATGGCGAAATTCGAGGGGATCAAGTTCTACCTCATCTCCCCCCGCGAGCTGGCGGTCCCCGACTACGTCCACAGCTTTATGAAGAGCAACGGCCAGTGGAACGTGGAGGTCACCGGCCTCGAGACCGTGATCCCGCAGCTCGACGTGCTGTATATGACCCGCATCCAGCGCGAGCGCTTCGTGGACCCGCTGGAATATGAGCGCAACAAGGGCGTCTATATCCTGACCCGCCGCAAGCTGGAGCGCGGCAAAAAGGACCTGCTGGTCATGCACCCGCTGCCCCGCGTGGACGAGATCGCCATCGACGTGGACGACGACCCCCGGGCGGTGTACTTCGACCAGGCGCGCTACGGGATGTTCGCGCGCATGTCCCTGCTCGCCGACCTGGCCAACCAGCCCAGGATGGAGAGCGGGGCGGTGGAGATCGGCGTTTCGCCGGTCTGCTCCAATCCGAACTGCATCACCCAGACCGAGCGTTACCTGCCGCCTCTGGTGAAACAGAACGGCGGCGTGGACTGCTGTGCCTTCTGCGACGCGGTTTTGCGGTGAAAAAACCATTGACAAGGGTCGCCTGTTTATGCTATTATACTCTGGCTGGCATGATCCGTGCGGGTGTAGTTCAATGGTAGAATCCCAGCCTTCCAAGCTGGTCGCGTGGGTTCGATTCCCATCACCCGCTCCATACACCTCTGCCTTATCAACACGCGCCTGTAGCTCAGGTGGATAGAGCAACTGCCTTCTAAGCAGTGGGTCAGGGGTTCGAGTCCCTTCAGGCGTGCCAAAACCGGGTGTTGTTCCCCCGCGTTCCGGGGGAACCAAAGCGCAAGTCTCCCTGTCCCAGGCGGCGTCTTTCCTCAAAGGTTCCGGCGCATATGGTGGGTATAGCTCAGTTGGTTAGAGCATCGGATTGTGGTTCCGAGGGTCGAG
>CAZVHV010000266.1:0-2571 GCA_964627025.1 uncultured Oscillospiraceae bacterium
AAGGTGCTGTCCTCCATCGGCGAGGGCATCATCGCCGTAGACCGAGACGGCCGCGTGGTGCATCACAACCGCGCCGCGCTGGAACTCCTGTCCGCGCCACCCCGGTCGGACATGGCGCTTAGCATCAAAGAACAGCTGACGCAAATGCTTCACAGCGCCTCCGAAGGGGATGAGCGCGTCGTCCGCCGCTTCAAAGTACAGGGGCGCGTCATCGAAGCCGCCGCCTCCCCCATCCACACCGAAAGCGGCGCGACCATCGGCGCGGTGTGCTTGCTGCGCGACATCTCCGAGGCTGAGCGGCTTGAGCAGATGCGCAGGGACTATATCGCCAACATCTCCCATGAGCTCCGCACGCCGCTCACCGGCATCCGCGGCATGGCGGAGCCATTGCTCGACGGCTACATCGAAACCGAGGCCGAGCGGCAGGAAAGCTATCGGATCATCTATCAGGAATCCCTGAGGCTTGAAAAGCTGATCGGCGAAATGCTGGACCTGAGCCGCCTGCAGGAAGGCCGCATCCAGCTGGAACTGGAGCCGATGGAGCCGGAGGGCATCCTTGAAGCCGCCGGCCGCCGCATGAAAGCGCGTGCCGCGGAGGGCGAAGTGGAGCTTACAGTGGAAGCGGAAGAAGGCCTCGCCGTCATGGGCAATGAGGACCGCATTTTGCAGGTGCTGATCGTCCTCTTGGACAATGCCCTCAGCTTCACCCCGCCGGGAGGAAAGATCACGCTGTCTGCGCGGCGCGAGGGCGAACGGGTGGCGCTCGCGGTATCGGATACAGGCTGCGGCATTGACCCTGTGGATCTGCCCTACATCTGGGAGCGCTTCTACAAGGCGGACAAATCTCGCATGCGGACCTCCGGCACCGGCCTCGGTCTCTCGATCGCGAAGCTCGTGGTCGAACTGATGGGTGGAGAGATCCGCGTGAAAACAAAGCCCGGCGAAGGCGCCACCTTCACCTTCACGCTTCCAAAGGCGAAGTCCTTCGGCGAAAGCAAGTGACGAGTCCATCCGTCCAGCCCTTTCCCATCCTCGGAAAAAGCGGCCTTAATCCGGTGAGCGGCGACCCTATATAAATCTTTGGAAAACCAATGGATCCGCGCAGGGGCGATATCACCTGCCCAAATGCCGCCGCGATCAGAGAGCGGCCGGAGCGCCCAGGCCGCGCACGGTGTCGCCGGGAAGCAGCCGGGTCGGGATGGAGATGATCTCCGGATAGGTGGTGCGCGGCCGCTCGATCAGGTGCACCAGTTGCCGGGCGGCCTCCTGGCCGATGCGGGTCGTATCCTGGGCGATGGTGGTGAGCCGGGGTGTCAGGCGCTGGATCAGCTTGATGCCGTCAAAGCCGGCGATGGAGAGATCCTCCGGAATCCTGAGGCCGGCTTCGCCCGCCGCCTCGATGCCGCCCAACGCGGCGTAATCGTCCGGCATCAGGATACAGCTGGGTCGGCGCGGCGCGGAAAGCATGCGCTTGACCACCTGATAGGTCGCAGCGGGATCATGGTATACGCTGGGCTGCAGAAAGCCACTCGGGACATCGAGGCTCAGGTCAGACATCGTGCGCAGAAAACTCGTAACGCGGGTCTCGGTAACGGCCGATTTCGCGCCGTGCACGTAGGCGATGCCGCGATGCCCTTTTTCGTACACGTAGCGCACCAGCGCCTGCATGCCCTGACGGTTTTCCGACTGGATGCAGGTCCGGTTGTTGAACAGGTGGTCAATGGTGACGGCAGGCAGATCGCTCATGACCAGTTCCACCACCTCCGGCGCCTGGAAATCAACACAGGCGAGGCAGATGCCGTCCACATTCCGGTAACGGCAATGCTCAAGGTATGTCATGTTGGTCTTTCCGATGTTGTGGTTGATGAATGTGATGTCATAGCCCCTGCGCTCCGCCTCAACCTTGAAGCTGTCGAGCACCGCGGCGAAATAGTTGTGGGTCAGGCCGCTCTGGTTGTCGTCCACAAACAGAACGCCCAGGTTGTAGGTCTTGTTTGTCTTCAGCGCACGGGCAAGCGAATTGGGCCTGTAGCCGATCTCATGGGCAATGGTTCTGACGAGCTCCCGCGTTTCCTCGCTGACGTCGCTGTAGCCGTTGAGCGCCTTACTGACGGTGGAAACGGAGAGGCCGCACTTTTGGGACAACTCCCGGATCGTTACGGCCATGGTCACCTCTCCCTTCGCTGCCTGAACGCCAGGCGCATGTATGGTCTTGTATCCTAAACCGTTTTCGAAATTATAGTATACGAGTTTCTGTAGGACGGCACAAGCCCTTTATGACATATTTTTTCGATATATTTATAAAAGTGTGGTTTTAGCGCAAAAGGGCGTGCCCGCACGCCTGATTAACGAATACGTTTTCGGTGGATTCAGCGGAATTGGTTGTCTGTTGGGAATTTTCGAGCAGTTTGCCACCCGGCAGCGCTTGTTTTTGGATGGGATTTACGTTATGATAGATACATATGGCAAATATTTCACTTGTCCGAAAACGGTTTAGTCTCCGGCCTAATAAGGGGAGGGTTTATAATGACCTACGGCTATTTCGACGATGCCCGTCGCTAATACTTGATC
>CAZVHV010000267.1:0-2570 GCA_964627025.1 uncultured Oscillospiraceae bacterium
TTATTTGCCTCCCATCAGGAGCGCCATCACGGCTTTTTGCGCGTGCAGGCGGTTCTCCGCTTCATCGAACACCTTGCTCTGCGGGCCGTCGATCACCTCGGGGGTGACTTCTTCGCCCCGGTGTGCGGGCAGGCAGTGCAGGAACACGGCGTCCGGTTTTGCCTGCGCCATCAGCGCGGCATTCACCTGGAAGCTAAGGAAGTTTTTAGACTTTTCCTCAAACTGGCTTTCCTGGCCCATGCTGGCCCACACGTCCGTATAGACCGCGTCCGCGTTCTGCACGGCTTTTTTGGCGTCGTTGGTGATCTCCACGATGGAGCCGGAATCCTTTGCGTAATCCAGCACCTTTTTCATGACTGCGGTGGAAGGCTCGAACCCCTTGGGGGACGCGACCGAAATATCCATGCCCAGCTTGGAGCAGATAATGAGCAGGGAATGGGCGACGTTGTTGCCGTCCCCCACAAAGGCGAGCTTTGCGCCGGCGATTTTCCCCTTTTGCTCCCATACCGTCATAATGTCGGCCAACGCCTGGCAGGGATGGTAATCGTCCGTGAGGCCGTTGATGACCGGCACCGAGCCGTATTTCGCGAGATCTTCCACGTCCGACTGCTTGAAGGTGCGGATCATGATGCCGTCCACCATGCGGGAGAGGGTCTGCGCGGTATCTGCGATCGTTTCGCCCCGGCCGAGCTGGATGTCCGCCGAGGAGAGGAACAGGCCCTGCCCGCCCAGTTGGTAGATGCCCGTCTGGAAGGACACCCGGGTGCGGGTGGAGCTTTTTGTAAAGATCATGGCCAGGGTCTTGCCCGGCAGGGTGGCGTGGGGCTGCCCGGCCTTCTGCATCTGCTTCAATTTGACCGCAAGCGAAAGCACCTGAAGGATCTCGTCCGGGGTGTAGTCGCCGAGCGTCAGAAGGTGGTTTTGGGCAAAGGGTTTCCGGGGTTTATAATTCATAAGATCCATTGATTTTAATCTCCTATATATTCCGAAAGCGGGATGACGTCCAGGTCTTCCGAGAGGTCCAGCACGCTGATCATGGATTTGACGGTATCCATGGAGGTGATGCAGGACACGCCGAACTCCATGCAGGTGCGGCGGAGCAGGAATCCGCGCCGCGCGGGGATCTTGCCCCGGGTGGGGGTGTTGATCACCAGCGTGAAGTTGCCTTCCTTGATGTTCTTGAGCACGTATTCGTAGGGCATGCAGCCGCATTTGAAACCCTGTTCTATGAAATACTCGTGCGTGCCCGGGGTGGCGACGATGCCGAACCCGAGCTTTAAAAGCTGCCTGGCGTAGCCGAGGGCTTCTTCCTTGTCACGGTCCGCAATGGAGAACAGCACGTTCCCCGATGGGGCGGGCATACCGATGCCGCAGGCCAGAAACGCCTTTTTGAGCGCGCCCAGGTAGGTCTTATCCGTGCCCATGACCTCGCCCGTGGATTTCATCTCGGGCCCGAGGAAGGTGTCCACCGTTGCGAGCTTGGAGAAGGAGAATACCGGCGCCTTGACGGTGACGAGCCTGGATTCCCTGTGCAGCCCGGTTTTGACGCCGTGCTGCTTTAAGGTCTCGCCCAGCATGACGCGGGTGGCGAGGGAGACCATATTGATCTCCGTGACCTTGGACAATATGGGCACCGTGCGGCTGGCGCGCGGGTTGACCTCCAGTACGAAGACGTTCTCATTCTCGTCCATCACGAACTGGATGTTGAACAGGCCCTTGATCCTGAGTTCCCGCCCGATGCGCACGCCGTAGTCCACGATGGTGTCCTTGACTTTTTTGGACAGGTGCTGGGGCGGATAAACCGCGAAGCTGTCCCCCGAGTGGACGCCCGCGCGTTCGATATGCTCCATGACGCCCACCACCAGGACGTCTTTTCCGTCCGATACCGCGTCCAGCTCGATCTCCTTGCCGAAGATGTATTTGTCGATCAGCACCGGCTTGTCGGGCGACACCTGCGCCGCCATCGTCATGTATTCGGTAAGCTCGGTGTCGTTGTACACCACTTCCATCGCGCGGCCGCCCAGCACGTAGGAGGGGCGGACCAGCACGGGATAGCCGATCTGCTGCGCCGCTTCCAGCGCATGGTCCAGCGAGAAGGACGTGCTGCCGTCGGGCAGCGGGATCTTGAGCTTATGCAACACCCGCAGGAATTGTTCCCGGTCTTCCGCACGGTCGATGTCTTCCACGCTGGTGCCCAGGATATTCACGCCCTCGTTCTGCAGGGGGGCCGCCAGGTTGATGGCCGTCTGGCCGCCGAACTGCACGATGACCCCGAGGGGGGTTTCCTTATTGATGATGTCCATCACGCATTCCTTGGTGAGGGGCTCGAAATAGAGCTTGTCGGACGTGTCGAAGTCCGTGGACACGGTTTCCGGGTTGGAGTTGATGATGATGGACTCCACGCCCATGTCCTTGAGCGCGTGGACCGAATGCACCGAGCAGTAGTCGAATTCGATGCCCTGGCCGATGCGGATGGGGCCCGACCCCAGCACGATGACCTTCTTACGGCCGCCCGGTTCCACTTCGTCCTCCAGGTCGTAGGTGGAGTAATAGTAGGGGGTGACCGCCTT
>CAZVHV010000268.1:0-2569 GCA_964627025.1 uncultured Oscillospiraceae bacterium
CGCCCTCCATCTCCTGGGCCTCCTCTCCGACGGCGGGGTCCACAGCCACAACACCCACCTCTACGCCCTGCTGCGCATGGCGAAGGAGCGCGGGCTCACCGACGTCCGCATCCACGCCTTCCTGGACGGGCGCGACGTCTCCCCCACCTCCGGCCTGGGCTTTGTGGAGGAGTGCGCGGCCAAGTGCGCCGAGCTCGGGATCGGCCGCATCGTCACCGTCATGGGACGCTACTACGCCATGGACCGCGACTCCCGCTGGGACCGCGTCCAGCAGGCCTACGACGCCATCGCCTGCGGCGAGGGCCCCTTCGACCCCGACCCGGCCCACGCCGTCGCCGAGTCCTACGCCGCCAAGGTCACCGACGAGTTCGTCGTGCCCACCGTCTGCGTCCGGGACGCCGCGGTGAACGCGGGCGACGCCATGATCTTCTTCAACTTCCGCCCCGACCGCGCGCGTGAGATCACCCGGGCCTTTGCCGACCCGGACTTCAAGAGCGTCGCGCGCAAACGCGGCTTTCTCCCCGTCATCTTCGTCTGCACCACCGAGTACGACGCCAGCATGCCCAACGTGCGGGTGGCCTTCCCCCGCGCCGGCCTCTCCAACATCTTCGGCGAGTATATCAGCCGTCTGGGCCTCACCCAGCTGCGCATCGCCGAGACCGAAAAATACGCCCACGTCACCTTCTTCTTCAACGGCGGCGTGGAGACGGTCTTCCCCGGCGAGGACCGGGTGCTCATCCCCTCGCCCAAGGTGCCCACCTACGACCTCAAGCCCGACATGAGCGCGCGCGAGGTGGCCGCCGAGGCCGTCGCCCGCATCCGCAGCGGCGCCTACGACGTCATCATCCTCAACTTCGCCAACTGCGACATGGTGGGCCACACCGGCATTTACGAGGCGGCCCGCCTGGCGGTGGAAACGGTGGACGAGTGCGTGGGCAAGGTCGTGGCCGCCACGACCGAGATGGGCGGCGTGACCCTCATCACCGCCGACCACGGCAACGCCGAGCAGATGTACGACGCCGACGGCGTCTCCCCCCTCACCGCCCACACCACCAACCCCGTGCCCTTCTATATCATCGGCGCGAAGGTGCAGCTGCGCGACGGCCGGCTGGCCGACATCGCCCCCACCATGCTCGACCTGATGGGGCTGGAGCAGCCGGAGGAAATGACCGGAAAGACCCTGATCATCTGAGGCGCAAGGCGGCGCCGTGTCTAATATGAGAGGAGCAATTATTTATGAAACAGACCATTGAAATCGTCGACGTACTGGCCCGCGAGATCCTCGACTCCCGCGGCAACCCCACCATCGAGGTGGAAGTCTGGCTGGATGACGGCGTTATGGGCCGGGCGGCCGTGCCCTCCGGCGCATCCACCGGCATCTTCGAGGCCTGCGAGCTGCGCGACGGCGACAAGGACCGCTACCTGGGCAAAGGCGTCTCCAAAGCGGTGGAAAACGTCAACACCGAGATCGCCGAGGCCCTCATCGGCATGAACGTCCTCGACCAGACCGAGATCGACAAGCTGATGATCGAGCTGGACGGCACCCCCAACAAGAGCCGCCTGGGCGCCAACGCCATCCTCGGCGCTTCCATGGCCTGCGCCAGAGCCGCCGCCGAGTCCCTGGGCCTCTCCCTCTACAGCTACCTCGGCGGCGTCAACGCCAAGACCCTCCCCGTCCCCATGATGAACATCCTCAACGGCGGCGCGCACGCCTCCAACAACGTGGACATCCAGGAGTTCATGATCATGCCCGTGGGCGCCTCCTGCTGGAAGGAAGCCCTGCGCATGTGCGCCGAGGTCTTCCACTCCCTGAAGAAGGTCATCACCGCGCAGGGCGGCTCCACCGCCGTGGGCGACGAGGGCGGCTTCGCCCCCAACCTGAAGAAGGACGAGGACGCCCTGAAGCTCATCGTCGAGGCCATCGAGGCCGCCGGCTTCCAGGCGGGCGAGGACTTCATGATCGCCATGGACGCCGCCGTCTCCGAGTGGTACCAGGAGGACGGCACCTACTTCCTGCCCAAGGCCAAGAAGACCATGACCCGCCAGCAGATGGTGAACATGTGGAAGGGCTTCGTCACCAAGTACCCCATCATCTCCCTGGAGGACGGCATGGGCGAGGAGGACTGGGAAGGCTGGTCCATGCTCACCCGCGCCATCGGCGACAAGGTCCAGCTCGTGGGCGACGACCTCTTCGTCACCAACGTCGAGCGCCTCTCCCGCGGCATCGCCGGCGGCGTGGCCAACGCCATCCTCATCAAGGTCAACCAGATCGGCACCCTGACCGAGACCCTGGACGCCATCCAGATGGCCAACCGCGCCGGCTACACCGCCATCGTCTCCCACCGCTCCGGCGAGACCGAGGACACCACCATCGCCGACATCGCCGTGGCCCTCAACGCGGGCCAGATCAAGACCGGCGCCCCCAGCCGCACCGACCGCGTCGCCAAGTACAACCAGCTCCTGCGCATCGAGGAGGAGCTCGGCGCGGCCGCGCAGTACCCCGGCCGCAGCGCCTTCTTCAACCTGAAATAAGGTTCTCCGTACAAGGTAATAGCACCCCGCGGCGCAG
>CAZVHV010000269.1:0-2568 GCA_964627025.1 uncultured Oscillospiraceae bacterium
TCAACTTTACCGTCATCACCGACGCGAAGGGCGCCGAGACGCTGAACTTTCAGATGTTCTGCCGGCCCGTGGTCCGGGCGCTGGCCGAGCTCGGCGTACAGGCCGAGGTCAGCGGGCGCAACGACATCACCATCGACGGCAAAAAATTCTCCGGCAACTCCCAGTATGTCAGGGAGGAGCGGGTCATGCACCACGGCACCCTGCTGTTCGACTCCGACCTCTCGGTGGTGGCCTCCGCCCTCCGCGTTTCGGACGACAAGGTGGCGTCCAACGGAGTCAAATCGGTGCGCGGCCGGATCACCAACATCCGGGACCATCTTCCCCCGGAGGTCGGGATGGCGCAGTTCCGGGGCATCCTCCGGCGCCACCTGGCCGAGGGCAGCAGCGCGGAGCCCTACGCGCTCACCGCAGCCGACCTCGCCGCCGTCGAGGTACTGCGCCGCAGCCGTTACGGCACGTGGGAGTGGAACTTCGGCACCTCCCCGTCCTACAGCATCCGCAAGACGCGGCGGGTGGAGGGGTGCGGCGGGATCGAGGTGCGCATGGAGGTCTCCGGCGGCGTCATCACCGCCTTCGCGACGTATGGCGACTATTTCGGCTCCGGGGACACGGCCGACATCGCCCGCGTCCTCATCGGCCGCCGGCCCGAGGAAGCCGAGCTTCTCTCCGCCCTTTCCGGCCTTCCGGTCGGATATTATTACCACAACCTGACCGCGCGGGACCTGGCGGAGATCATCCTGCTCTGAGGCGGCGCACGGCGTTTCCCTTTTTCCGGGTCCGGCCGTCGTCATGATTACAATGTAACAGGAGGTATCGTTATGAACAGAAACCTGTGGGATCTCTTCCGCAGCAAGGCGCCAAAACCGGAGGGCACGGAGGTCCGCATCAAAAGCGCGGGGTTCCGAGTGCTCGTCAGCCTTCTGGTGACCCTGGTGGTCGGCTCGATCTATTTCTACAACTCATTGCCGGCCATCACCCTCCACTCCGAGGATTTCTATGTCTTCCTCGCCGTTCTCTGCGTCGTCTATATCATATCCGCGGTGGTCACCTCCGGCTTCAATCCGGACGGGGCCGCCAGTACGCCCAGGGCCTATCTGCACTTCATCAAGGCGCAGTGCCTGCCCGCCGGCATCCTGCTGGCCGCTCTCCTGGCGGTGGCCGTGATCGGCTCGGTGATCTCCCTGCCTGTTTTCCGGGCCTCCGCCTACCGCGACCTGCTCACCGTGGAGACCGGCGACTTCACCGCGGAGGTGGACGAGATCTCCTTCGACAAGATCCCCATGCTGGACAGCGCCTCGGCGCAGCGGCTGGGCGACCGCAAGCTGGGCGAGCTGGACGACATGGTGAGCCAGTTCGAGGTTTCCAACGACTACACGCAGATCAACTACCTGAACCGGCCGGTGCGGGTCACCTATCTGGAATACGGCGACATCATCAAGTGGTTCAACAACCGCGGGAACGGCCTGCCCGCCTTTATTCTGGTCGATATGGTCACGCAGGAGGCCAGCGTCGTGCGCCTAAGCGAGGGCATGAAATACTCCCCCTCCGAGCATTTCGGACGCAACCTCTACCGCCACCTGCGCTTCTCCTACCCCACCTATCTGTTCAGCGACCCCATTTTCGAGGTGGACGACAGCGGCCACCCCTACTGGGTCTGCCCTAAGCTGGAGAAGACCATCGGGCTGTTCGGCGGCAAGGACATCAACGGCGCCGTGCTGATGGACGCCGTGACCGGCGAGTGCGTCTACTACAAGGAGGTCCCCAACTGGGTGGACCGGGTGTATCCCGCCGACCTCATCATGGAGCAGTATGACTACCACGGCACCCTGGTCAACGGCTTCCTCAACTCGGTGTTCGGCCAGCGCGACGTCACCGTCACCACCGACGGCTACAACTACATCGCCATGAACGACGACGTGTACGTGTACACCGGCGTCACCTCGGTGGGCGGCGACCAGTCCAACATCGGCTTCCTGCTGAGCAACCAGCGCACCAAGGAGACCAAGTACTACAAGTGCTCGGGCGCCACGGAGTATTCCGCCATGTCCTCGGCCGAGGGCGTGGTGCAGCACCTCAATTATGTGGCCACCTTCCCGCTGCTACTGAACATCTCGGGCGAGCCCACCTACTTCATCGCGCTGAAGGACGACGCCGAGCTGGTGAAGATGTACGCCATGGTCAACGTGCGCCAGTATCAGATCGTGGCCACCGGCACCAGCGTGGCCCAGTGCGAGCGCGCCTATGTCGCCCTGCTGGCCGAAAACAACCTCGGCACCAAGACCGAGCTCCCCGAGACCTCGGTGACCGGCGTCATCGCCGAGATCCGCACGGCGGTGCTCGATGGCGATTCCTACTACTTCCTGCGGCTTGCCGACAGCGACGTGTTCTATTCGGTCTCGGCCGCGGATAACCCCATCGCGGTGGTCCTCAACGTGGGCGATACCGTCACCATCGACCACGCCCTGGACGAGTCCGGGAACGGCTCGGCCATTCTGGCCGGCTACTCGGTCTCCCTCGAGCAGAAAGCCTCCTGAACCGCATAACAAGAGAGGAGCAAGCGCGACAACG
>CAZVHV010000270.1:0-2567 GCA_964627025.1 uncultured Oscillospiraceae bacterium
GCCACGGATTCACCCCGTGGAGGATGAGGGCGGCCGTGACGCAGGCGCCCAGCGGGAAGGTGCCGTCCACCGACAGGTCTGGGAAATCCAGGATTTTGTAGGTGATGAAGACGCCCATGGCCATCAGGCCGTAGATGAATCCCTCACGCAGTACCGTCTCGGCCAGGCCGAGGAAGATGGTCATGGCGATAAACTCCTTTCAGGGGCGGAACGCGAAGGCGGCTGTCACTGGTCCAGATTGGTCGCGTCGGCGTAGGCGTCGGGGAGCTTGATGCCGAATTTCGCGCAGTTGGCCGCGGAATAGACCGGCTTGGAATCGGACACCACGCTGACCGGCATGGTCTTGATGTCGCCGCCCTTCAGGACCTCGGCCGCCATCCGGCCGGTGGTGACGCCGAGGGCGACGTAGTCGAGGGTCTCGGAGGCCACGCAGCCGTTCTTCACCTGCTCCTCCTCGGAGCCGAAGACGGGGATGCCGGCGGCGTCGGTGGCGTTGAGCAGGACGCTGAGGTTGTTGACCACGTTGTTGTCGGTGAAGTTGTTCACGCAGTCCACGCCCTTGGCCACCAGCGAGGCGGCGCCCGAGGCGACCTCGGAGGCGTCGGTGATCCCGACCGCCTCAATGGTGAAGCCGTATTTGGGGGCCAGCTCCTGGAAGCGCTTCAGGTGGGTGACCGAGTTGGGCTCGCTGGTGGTGTAGAGGATGCCGATGGTCTTCGCGTCGGGGAGGAAGGCGCGGATCATGGCCATCTGGCCCTCCAGGTTCAGGCTGTCGCTGGTGCCGGTGGCGCCGGTGTTGGGGGCGTCGCGGCTCTCCACCAGGCCGGCGCTCAGGGGGTCGGACACGGCCGAGAACACGACGGGGATGCCCGCGTCCTTCGCGGCCGAGTAGGCGCTGAGGGCGGAGGGGGTGGCGATGGCGACGATGAGGTCATAGCCGTTGGTCACAAAGTTGCTGGAGATCAGGTCATTGGTCTCCTTCTCGCCGTTGCCGTTCTGGTAGTCGATGGTGATGTTCTGGCCGTCCACATAGCCGGCGTCGGCCAGGCCCTGGACGATGCCCTTGTAGCAGTTGTCCAGCGAGGGGTGGGGGGCGTACTGCAGGATGCCCACCTTCAGGGTCTTGGCCGCGGGAGAGGCGGAGGCGGCGGGGGCGGCGGTGCCGCCGGAGCAGGCGGCGAGGGAGAAGGTCAGCAGCAGGGATACGGCAAGGGACAGGATTCTTCTCAGGGTGTGCTGTTTCATCGGTTTTCCCTCCATAAAAATAGATTGGGGCGGCAGATGGACCGGGCAGACAAAAAGCGCTTTCGCCCCTCACCTGGGACAAAAGCGCTGCTTCTGCGGTACCACCCAAATTGACGTTGGAACAACGTCCGCTTGCTTCACGCACCATCATGCGCGCCCGGTGGATAACGGGTGGGTGCCCGTCGGCCCTTACTTGGAGCGTAGTCCGTTCAGGCCGCCCTCCGGAGTCCATTCGCCGGCCGCCGCCCGCCCCGCTCTCACCGCCCGGGGCTCGCTTACCGTCTGGCTCTGCCGGCTGTTTCTCTCCGTCATCGGTTTTCCCGCGATTGTGTTTTCCCTTGCATTATAGGCGCGCGACGCCCGCCTTGTCAACTCTTTTCCGCAGGAAGGAGAACCTGGTCTCGGAGCAGAGGACGGCTATAAAGATGAGGACAAAGCCCAGGAGCATGCGGGCGGTGGGGCGCTCGGCATAGAGCAGGACCGAGAACAGCACCCCCATGGGGGCCTCGAGGGCGAGGAGCACCGACGCGGCCGCCGGCTCGGTGTATTTCTGCCCCACGTTTTGGAAGAGCAGGGCCCCGGCGGTGGCCGCCACCGTCAGATAGAGCAGACGGAGCAGGGCGCCGGCCGGCAGCGCGGCCGGGACGGGCTGGAAGAGCAGGGCGCAGACGAGCGACGCCGCGCCGGCGGAGAAAAACTGCAGCGTGGTCAGCAGGAACACGTCCCGCCCCCGCATGAACCGGGCCACGGCCACGATGTGGGCGGCGAAGCAGAAGCCCCCCAACAGGGTGAGGGCGTCCCCCCGCGTCATGGCGAGGGCCGAGCCGACCGAGACCATGCCGATGCCCGCGACGCAGAGGGCCGCCGCGAGGACGTTCCAGCGGTCGGCGGGGCGGTGATCCACGGCCTGGTGCAGGAAGGGCACGATCACGCAGTAGGAGGCGGTGAGGAAGGCGTTCTTGCCCGGGGTGGTGCCGGCGAGGCCGAAGGTCTGGGCCGTGTAGGCGCAGAACAGGAGGGCCCCCAGGACCCCGCCGTAGAGGAAATAGCGCCGCGGCATGCCCTTCCAGCGCCGGAAAAAGATCAGCGCCAGCAGGACGGCCGCCAGCAGGAAGCGGACGGTCAGCAGCCAGAAGACCGGCACGCTGTCCAGGGTGTTCTTCATGACCACAAACGCGGTGCCCCAGATCAGGGTCGCGAGGAGGATCAGGGGCTTGGCCAGTTTTTTCAGGGTGAATTCATTCATCATAAAAGTGTACTCCTTCGGCGTGGAAAGCCGCCCGGCCCGCCGATTGTCTCCCCCGCCCGGGCATGCTATAATG
>CAZVHV010000271.1:0-2558 GCA_964627025.1 uncultured Oscillospiraceae bacterium
GCGCACCAGCTTGCTGCGCAGCTCTCCGTTGATCTCCTTGAACACGCGCACCTGGATGGGCGCGTGGATGGCCACGGCGCCGGAATCATAGGCCAGCAAAGCCTCTTCGGTGTCGGCAAAGATGTGGCCCGCGCCCTGCTCGTCTTCGCGGTCATAGGTGAGGTAGTAGGAACCGAGCACCATGTCCTGAGTCGGCACGGTGACGGGGCCGCCGTCCTGCGGGCGCAGGAGGTTGTTGGCCGAGAGCTTGAGGATCCGGGCCTCCGCCTGCGCTTCGGCCGACAGCGGAACGTGAACGGCCATCTGGTCGCCGTCGAAGTCGGCGTTGAAGGCGGTACACACCAGCGGATGGAGCTTGATGGCGCGGCCCTCCACCAGCACGGGCTCGAAGGCCTGGATGCCGAGTCTATGCAGCGTCGGCGCGCGGTTGAGCATGACGGGATGCTCCTTGATGATAAAGTCGAGGGCGTCCCAAACCTCGGTGCGGCCCCGGTCCACCATCTTCTTCGCGCTCTTGATATTGTTGGCCAGTCCGTCCTCCACCAGCTTCTTCATCACGAAGGGGCGGAAGAGCTCGATGGCCATCTCCTTGGGCAGGCCGCACTGATAGATTTTCAGCTCCGGGCCGACCACGATGACCGAACGGCCGGAATAGTCCACGCGCTTGCCCAAAAGGTTCTGGCGGAAGCGGCCCTGCTTGCCCTTGAGCATATCGGACAGCGACTTGAGGGCGCGGTTGTTTGCACCGGTGACGGCGCGCCCGCGGCGGCCGTTGTCCACCAGGGCGTCGACCGCCTCCTGCAGCATCCGCTTCTCGTTGCGCACGATGATGTCGGGCGCGTTGAGCTGGATCAGACGCTTCAGGCGGTTGTTGCGGTTGATGACGCGGCGGTAAAGGTCATTCAGGTCACTGGTGGCGAAGCGTCCGCCGTCCAGCTGGACCATGGGGCGCAGCTCGGGCGGGATGACGGGCAGGACGTCGATAATCATCCACTCCGGCTTGTTGGCGGAAACGCGGAACGCGTCCACGACCTCAAGACGCTTGACAATGCGGGCCTTTTTCTGGCCGGAGGCATCCTTCAGCTCATTGCGCAGGCTGACCGAAAGCTCCTCGAGGTTGATGTCCTGCAGCAGCTTTTTCACTGCCTCCGCGCCCATTCCGGCCTCAAAATCGTCCTCATACTTCTCCCGCATGTCCCGGTATTCCTTCTCGGAAAGGATCTGGTTCTTTGCCAGCGGGGAGAAGCCGGGGTTGGTCACGATATAGGCGGCAAAATAGATCACCTTTTCCAGAATACGGGGGGAGATATCTAGCAGCAGGCCCATCCGGGACGGGATGCCCTTGAAATACCAGATATGGCTGACGGGGGCGGCCAGGTCGATATGGCCCATGCGCTCGCGGCGCACCTTGGCCCGGGTGACCTCGACGCCGCAGCGGTCGCAGATCTTTCCGTTGTAGCGGATCTTCTTGTACTTGCCGCAGTGGCATTCCCAGTCCTTGGTCGGGCCAAAGATCCTTTCGCAGAAGAGGCCGTCGCGCTCGGGCTTCAGAGTGCGGTAGTTGATGGTTTCCGGCTTTTTCACTTCGCCGTAGGACCATTCTCTGATTTTTTCGGGGGAAGCAATACCGATGCGGATGGCGTCAAATTCAGCGTAACTCATGTGCGGTCTTCCTCCCTTTTATTCGTCGGTCTCGTTGTCGTCGTCCAGAATGAGGCCATTGTCCCCATTGTAGTCATCCCCTTCGTCATCGTCGGCCACAAGGTCGTCGTCGTCGCTGTTCTCTTTGAGGGAGTAACCGGCCGCGGAGAATTCCGATTCCTCGGCATAGGCAAAGAAGTCCTCCTCGCCGCCGCGCGCGCCGGGCTGATAGTTATCCTCTTCGTTGTCCCTAAGTTCGATTTCAGCGCCGTTCTCATCGAGCACCTTAATGTCGAGGCAGAGGGACTGAAGCTCCTTGACCAGCACCTTAAAGGACTCGGGCACGCCGGGCTTCGGCACATTGTGTCCCTTGACGATGGACTCGTAAGTGCGCACACGTCCGGTCACGTCGTCGGACTTGACGGTGAGGATCTCCTGCAGCGTGTAAGCCGCGCCGTAAGCCTCCAGGGCCCACACTTCCATTTCGCCGAAGCGCTGGCCGCCGAACTGGGCCTTGCCGCCCAGCGGCTGCTGGGTCACCAGGCTGTACGGGCCGGTGGAACGCGCGTGGATCTTGTCGTCCACCAGATGGTGGAGTTTGAGGAAGTAGACGTATCCCACCGTAACAGGGTTGTCGAACTTCTGGCCGGTGCGCCCGTCGTAAAGGGTGCTCTTGCCGTCGGGCGAAAGGCCGGCGAGGTTCAGCGTGGCCTCGATCTCGGTCTCGTCGGCGCCGTTGAAGATCGGCGTTGCGACCTTCCAGCCGAGCGCCTTCGCGGCGTAGCCAAGGTGGACCTCCAGGACCTGACCGATGTTCATACGGGACGGAACGCCCAGCGGGTTCAGCACGATATCCAGCGGGGTGCCGTCGGGCAGGAAGGGCATATCCTCCTCCGGCAGGATGCGGGACACAACGC
>CAZVHV010000272.1:0-2553 GCA_964627025.1 uncultured Oscillospiraceae bacterium
GTGCAGGTCGGCCATGTAGTCGGATTCCGTTTTCAGTTGTTCGATCGCGAGGTCCAGAATCTGCGCGTCGAATACCGGGCAATCCGCCGTGATGCGGATGACGTATTCCGGGTGGATCAGACGCGCCGCCTGGTAGTAACGGTCCAGCACGTCGTCTTCGCTGCCCGCGAATATCCGGCAGTCCATGGAGGATACGAGCCGGACGGTGGGGATATCTTTCCTGGATATGGAGGTCAGGACCATGACCTCGTCCACATATCTGCTTTTTTGCACACGCTCGACCACCCGTTGAAGCACGGGCTTGCCGGCGATGTCCATGAGGATCTTGCCGGGGAGCCGGGAAGATCCGCAGCGCGCCTGAATGGCTGCAAGAAATTTCATTGCTGTCTCCTTGTCTTCTTCTTATCTGAACGAATCTTTTTTGTAATAATTAAGCACCTTGCAAAGGGCGGCGATCACATCCGAAACATCCGCGTCCGTCATGGAATAGTACAGGGGAAGGGTGAGGAGCTCTTCATAGAGCGCCTCCGCATTCGGGCAAAGCCCGGAGGCGTACCCGAGGGCGCGGTAATACGGGAAGAAATAGACCGGGATGTAATGGACGTGCACGCCGATATTTTCCACGCGTATCGCGTCGAAAACCTCTTTGCGGCCGACTTTAAGCATACGGGTGTTCAAGCGCACCACGAACAGGTGGCGCACCGTATCGCTGCCCGGCGTTTCCTGCTGCAGGGTGAGGGAGGGCATGGGCCCGAGCGCGTCCCTGTAGGCCTGGGTAATCTCCCGTCTGCGGGCCGCGAAGCGGTCCAGCTTGCGGAGCTGGGATAGAAGCAGGGCGCACTGGATATCCGTGATCCTGTAATTGAACCCGAGCCCGATCTGCTCGTAATACCACTGGCTGTCGCGGCCCTGGGTATACCGGTCTTTGTTGTGGGTGATGCCGTGCTTGGAGAAAAGCTGCAGCTTGTCCTGCAGGTCCGGCGAGTTGGTCAGCACGGCGCCGCCTTCCCCGGAGGTGACCGTTTTGACCGGATGGAAGCTGAAGGCGGTCATATCCGCGAAGCTGCCCACCGGTTTGCCGAAGTAGCGCGTCCCGATGGAATGAGCCGCGTCCTCGATCAGCAACAGGCCATGCGCTTTGCATATCTGAATGATAGCGGAATAATCGCAGGCCTGTCCGGTGTAATCCACCGTGACGACCGCTTTGGTCTTGGGCGTGATCTTCTTCTCGATTTCCTCAGGCGAGATCTCCCAGGTGTCCGGGTCGACGTCGGCGAAAACGGGCGTCGCACCGCAGTAGAGCACGCAGTTGGCCGATGCGGCGAAGGTGATGGGGGAGACGACGACTTCGTCTCCCGGGCCGATCCCGGCCGCCAGGCAGGCGCAGTGCAGCGCCGCCGTACCGCTGGAAACGGCGGTGGCGTATTTGGCCCCGCCGATTTCCGCAAGCGCGCTTTCCAGTTCGGGCACCTTGGGCCCGCAGGTTAAAAAATCGCTTTTCAGGACCGCCGTGACCGCTTTGATATCGTCTTCATCGATTGATTGCCTGCCGTAGGACAGGTAGGTTTCCCGGACGGGCATGCCGCCCAGTATCGCAAGTTTTTCCATTGAAAACCCCGTTTTTTACAGATAGGCCTTGAGCAGTTCGGCCAGGCGGCCGACATCCAGCCACTCCTTGTTGCCACCGGAATTGTATTCGAAACCATCCGGGACTTTTGTTCCGCCCGGGGTGAAATGGTCTTCCATGGACCACCATTCCATATGGGGATAGATGATGTAATGCTTGTCGTACTCGAAGGTGTGGGGCGAATCTTCCTTTGCGACCATGACTTCGTGCAGTTTTTCACCCTCGCGGATGCCGATCTCATCCAGTTCGCAGTCCGGCAGCATGGCGCGGGCGAGGTCCGTGATCTTGAAGGAAGGAATCTTCGAGATGTAGGTTTCGCCGCCCTTGGATTCGGCGAGAGCCTTTAAGACCAGTTGGACGCCCTGCTCGAGGTCGATCCAGAAGCGCGTCATGCGGAAGTCCGTGATGGGAAGACTTTTTTTGCCCTGGCTGATCAGCCCCGAGAAAAACGGGATGACCGAGCCGCGCGACCCCGCCACGTTCCCGTACCGGACGATGGAAAAGACCGTTCCGCGCGCGCCCGAATAGGCGTTGGCCGAGACGAAGAGCTTGTCCGAGACCAGCTTGGTGCCGCCGTACAGGTTGACCGGGTTTACCGCTTTGTCGGTGGAGAGCGCCACGACCTTGGATACGTTCCGGTCCAGTGCCGCGTCGATCACGTTGGTCGCGCCGTTGATGTTTGTCTTGATGGCCTCGATGGGGTTGTATTCGCATGCGGGGACCTGTTTCATGGCAGCCGCATGGATGCAGTAGTCCACGCCGTTGAACGCCCGCAGCAGCCTCTCTTTATCCCGGACGTCCCCAATGAAGAACCGCAGGACAGAATCGTATTCCTTGAATCTGTTGCGCATGTTGAACTGCTTGAATTCGTCCCTCGAGTAGATGATAATTTTCTTGGGCTTATAATGCCCAAGAACATCACTGGT
>CAZVHV010000273.1:0-1976 GCA_964627025.1 uncultured Oscillospiraceae bacterium
CCCCTTCCTGAAAGATGAGCTGACCCCTGTAGTACGTGTTGACATAGAGGATCCGGGAGATCTTCTCAATATCCGCGTCCTTCAGTGTCTCAAAAATGTTTACGTTTCTCAGGTTGTCGGCATATCTTTTCAAGCCGGCCGGGTACCTCCTTGGCACATGATACTAATTATCGATAAATTGTACAACATTTTTGAGGGCATCCTGGACCTTTTCGCCGGGTATGCCCCCCTGGGCTATGTTCGGCCCGCCGCCGCCCTTGCCGCCGTAGCGCTCCGTCAGGCCTTTTACTATCTTGCCGGCACTGTAGCGCTTCTGCATCTCCTTGCTCACCGCGGCGACCACGAGCCCCTTGCCGTCCGGGGCCGCGGTGCCCACAAGAACGATGCACCCGCTTACCCTGGAGCGGACGATGTCGGTCACCTTCCTCAAGTCCTCGGCAGAGGCGCTCTGTATAAAAAGGGTCACCACCTTCGCCCCGTCCGCGTCAACGGCCTCTTCTATCGCAGCGCTCACGCTGTGCGCGATGATATCTTCCTTGAACTGCTCGATCTGCTTTTCCTTGATGCCAAGTTCACCGATGAGCCCCTCGATCCTCTCCTCAACGCGGTCGAATTCGATGTTGGTCCTCTTCGCGATCGACCTGAGAGTTCCTTCGATGCGGCGCTTGTAGGATATGGCGCCCCTGCCGGTAGTTGCCTCGATGCGGCGCACTCCGGAGGCAAGAGAACTTTCGCTCAGGATGTAAAGGCTGCCGATCTGGCCGGTGTTGCCGACATGCGTCCCGCCGCAGAGCTCCCTGGAAAAATCACCTATGGTGATGACACGGACCGTCTGGCCGTATTTCTCTTCAAAAAGCGCCGTGGCGCCCTCCCGTATGGCGTCCTCGCGGCTCTTCACATCGATGGTAACGGGCACGCACTCCATGATCTTCCCGTTGACGATGTCCTCGACCGCCGTTACCTGGTCTTCCTTCATTGCCTCGAAATGGGTGAAGTCGAAACGCATCCTGCCGGCGTCCACCAGGGAGCCGGACTGTTTTACGTGATCGCCGAGGACCTTTCGCAGGGCGTAGTGAAGCAGGTGCGTTGCCGTGTGGTTCCTGGATACGCCCTTGCGTTTCTCCTCGTCGACATGGAGCGACACGGCGTCACCGAGTTTGAATCTTCCCTTCCCGACAAGCACCCTGTGAGCGAACAGGTCCTCTTTTACCTTGGTCACGCCGATGACCCGCGCGGAGGATCCATCCGCGGCCAGGACAACACCTCCGTCCTCTACCTGCCCGCCGCTCTCCGCGTAGAACGGCGTCTTATCGAAGAAGAGTTCTCCCTCTTCGTCCTCGCTTATCTCTTCGACCGTTTCGTTGCCGACAAGGATGGCCCGCACTACGCCGTCATCCTTCAACGTTCCATAACCCGTAAAGGAACTGGCAAGCCCCTCTTTGAGTATGACAAGGTGTCCTTCGTTCCACTCTTCTCCCTTGATCCTCGACCCTGTCTTCGAACGCGCCTTCTGGTCGGCAAGGGCCGCCTGAAAACCGGCCGCGTCTATGGAAAGCCCGTCCTCTTCAGCCATGTCCGTTGTTATGTCAACAGGGAACCCGTAGGTGTCATAGAGCTTGTACACCAGGTCGCCGGGGATGGTGCCGCCGCCTGCCTTTTTCAGATCGGCCGTAAAATCCTCGTAAAGTTTCATCCCCATGCCGAGGGTTTCTATAAAGCGCTCCTCCTCGCCGCGAATGACCCTTACTATATAGGAGTGATTATTCTTTACCTCAGGGTAAACGTCCTCCATGAGGTCCACGACGCTCGTGGAGAGGTCATGAAGGAACTCTTTCTCGATGCCGAGCTTCTTTCCGTAGCGCAGCGCCCGCCGTATGATCCTCCTGAGCACGTAACCGCGCCCGTCCTTCGAGGGGAGGATGCCGTCGTTGATGATGAAGGCCGCGCCCCTGGCGTGATCCGCGATGACCCGCATG
>CAZVHV010000273.1:1986-2552 GCA_964627025.1 uncultured Oscillospiraceae bacterium
GAGGATCGGCGCAAAAAGGTCCGTATCGTAGTTGCCGATCTTTCCCTGCATGATCGACGTGATCCGCTCAAGCCCCATGCCCGTGTCAATGGACGGCCTGGGAAGTTTCTTCATCTGTCCGTCGGCGCTGCGGTCGAACTCCATAAAGACCAGGTTCCAGATCTCCAGGAAGCGGTCGCAGTCGCACCCGACGGCGCAGTCTGGTTTACGGCACCCCACGTTCTCCCCGAGGTCGTAGAGGATCTCCGAACAGGGACCGCAGGGGCCTTCGTCGCCCATTGACCAGAAGTTGTCCTTCTCGTCGAGTCTCACGATCCTCTCCGGTCTGACACCCGTCTTTTTCCAGAGCTCTTCGGCCTCGTTGTCCTCCCTGAAGACCGTTATCCACATCTTCGATTCGTCGAGGCCCATTTCTTTTGTTAAAAATTCCCAGGCATAGGCGATTGCGTCCTTCTTGAAATAATCGCCGAAGGAGAAGTTGCCCAGCATCTCAAAGAACGTGAGGTGGCTCAGGGTCTTGCCGATATTGTCGAGGTCGTTGTGCTTGCCTCCTGCCCTGACACATT
>CAZVHV010000274.1:0-2513 GCA_964627025.1 uncultured Oscillospiraceae bacterium
GTGACGAGGGATGCCAAAAGGAGGGCGGGAAGGTAGAGCAGAGGCGCGACCGAACCCAGCACGGCCATGGCCGCCAAGATCTGGCCGGTGTTGTGGGCGGCGGCGCCGGCGATCGATACGCCGTAGAGAGAGAGCCGGGGCAGGCGCAACAGCAGCGACATGGTGAAGAAGGCCAGAAGCCCCCCCGAGAGGGAGAAGGCGAGGGCCGACAGGTTGCCCCCCAGCAGCGCCCCCAGGAAGCACCGGACCAGCAGGATAAGAAGGGCATCGCGCCGGCTAAGCCGGCACAGCGCGTATACCGTGACGAGATTGGCGAGGCCCAGACGAAGGCCGGGAAGCGGAAAAAGCACCACAATGGGGGCCAGGCCCTCGGCGACCGAAAGCGCGAGGGCCAGCGCGGTGAGCACCGAGCAATAGGTGAGGCGGCGGACAGAGCGGGACACGGGTTCACCTCCAGAAAAAGAAAGTTGGGGAGCCTGCGCGCTCCGGAGGCGCAGGTTCTAAGGCAGACGGGTGCGGCATAAAGAAAAGGGAGCGCCCGGAACTTCTAACCGGTCATCGCGTCAAAGGAAGCGGGGCCTTCTCCCGTGAGGGTGACCACGAGCCGGTTGGGCAGGCAGACGATCTGCGCGCCGACCTGAGAGATCCAGCCCGTGCGGACACAGTCGCCGCCGGGACACTTGGACTCGGCCACCCGGATGCAGCCCTCTTTATACTCAAGCACCAGCGGGTAGGGGCAGTCGTTGATGGGGAAGTAAGAAGACTCGGAGGTGGCGGAGGGCGCGTAGAGCGGCAGGACGGCGACCGTTTTGCCGTCTACGGTGACGACGGCGGTGAGATGATCCGCGCTCTGGCGCGGAAAGACGGCAAACGCCAGGGCAGCGGCCAGCGCCATCACACAGAGCACGACCACGCCGTCCCAGAGGGTGGGGCGGCGCCGGTCAGCGGCGGACGGTTTCAAAGGTGTAGCCATGGCTTCCTCCCTGCGTGTCGAGTGCCGACTCCAGACCTTCGGTGACCAGGACGACGCCGTTGTCCTGCACCAGCACGGCCTCGAAATCATCGGAGGCGCGCCACAGAGCCAGGGCCTTGTCCGCGCCCATGACGAAGAGGGCGGTGGAGAGGGCGTCGGCGGTGACGCCGGAGGAGGACACCACCGTGACCGACGTCAGTCCGGACCGGGCGGGATAACCGGTGTCGGGGTCGATGATATGGTGATAGATCACCCCGTCCTGCTCGAAGTAGCGCTCATACCCCCCGGAGGTGGAGGATGTTTTGTCCTTCAGGGAGAGGACGCAGAGGTAGGAATCCTCGTTTGCCGGGTCGCGCACCGCCACGCGCCAGCTCGAGCCGTCCGGCTTGGTGCCCAGCGCGGTGATGTTCCCGCCCAGGGCGACCATGGCGGAGGTGACGCCCTTGCCCTTCAGAACGGAGGTCACCTGATCCGCGGCGTATCCCTTGGCGATGGCGCCCAGATCGATCGCCATCCCCTTCGTGGGAAGAAGGGCCGTGCCGTCCTGCAGCACGAGCGCGTCGGCATTCACCAGCGGAAGGAGGCCGTTCAGTTCCTCGGCGCCGGGCACCCGCTTCTGATCCTTGGTGAATCCCCAGGCATCCATGACCGGGGCGATGGTGGGGTCGAAGGCGCCGCCCGTGCGGTCGGAGAGGGCGACCGCTTTCTCCAGCAGATCGTATACGGGCTGGGAGAGGGCCACGGCCTTGCCGGTCCCCGCGCCGGCGTTGAGCTGGGAGATCTCGCTGGTTTCCCGGGTGCGGGACAAGGCGGCGTCCAGATCATCCACAGCTTTCTGCGCGGCGGCGGCCGCGCCGCTCTCCCCGCCGTAAGCGGTGACGCTCATGACGGTGTCCATGGCAAAAAATTGCTGGGTATCCCCCGTGTCACCCACCGTGGGGGCGCAGCCGGAGAGCAGGAGCAGACAGAGTGCGAGAGAGATAGATCGTTTCATGGGCTTCTCCTTGGACATTATAATCCATGCCATTGTACCACAGCGCACATTTCCTGACAACAAGGCAGGCGGGTTTTTTATATTGCAAACAGGACGGTTTTCTGGTAAAATACCATTTACTGATTTAGTTTACAGGCACCGCCGCAGTGGGCGCACGAGCAGCAGAAGTACCTGGCATCAGGCGTTTAGGAGTGTAGGTTATATATGGACAAAAAAGAACTGGAACGTATCGCAAAAAGCCGGCAGGAGGATGCCATCCTCAACCGGGTCCTTTTGTGGTTCGGTGCTGCGGTGGTTTTCGAGCTGTTTCTTTTACTGGTGAACCGTTTTTACCTGAATTACAGGGTGAGTGAGATCGGCCTTGCGCAAGCGCTGTACCATATCGTCGGCGCCCTGGTCTACATCGGGCTGGCCGGCGCGGCGGCGGGCGTCGTCTGGATGCTGGTCCGCCGGAAGAGCAGGCACAGGGCGCTTCCCGTGGCGCTCACCGTCCTCTCCGCGATGACCTCGCTCGGCTGCTTCCTGCTCCAGAGATTCGGCGCCGCA
>CAZVHV010000275.1:0-2493 GCA_964627025.1 uncultured Oscillospiraceae bacterium
GCTGTGTCGGGATGCGAAAGAAGGCGGCATTGCCGCTGCGGTGGAGACGGCCGGAGCGATGATCGCACTGTGGGTCGCGGTGCCGCTGCTTCGGACTGTGATGAGTATGATTACGGGGCTGCTGTAACATGAAAATGATCTTGATGATGGTGCTTGTGCTGACCCTTCTGACGGGGGCGGCAAGCGCGGCGGAGCTGGAGCAGGGGATCGATCTGAGCGGGCTGGAGGAAGCGGCCGAGGGATATACCGGTGACGCGGCGATAAACACCGGTACCGGTCTGAACGACGGTCTGAAAATGATCCTGGATGCCGGCAGCGAGACCGTCGGCGGCGTCGTGCGCAAGGCCGTGCGCAGCGGCGTGCTTCTGCTGGTCATCGTGCTGCTCTGCGCTGTCGCGGAGGGAGCCTATGCCGGCGCCGAAAAAGGGACTGTGCAGGCGGTTCCGATCGTAGGCGCGGTGGCGGTGACCGCAATTTCGGTCGCCGATGTGAACTCCCTAATCGGAATGGGCCGTGAGGCCATCGAACATATGACTCTGTTCTCAAAGGCGCTTCTGCCCACGATGGCGACCGTGACTGCTGCCGGCGGTGCGCCGGCGGGCGCGGCGGCCCGCCAGCTGGCGACCGTTCTGTTTTCCGATATCATGCTCACGCTTATCGACAAGCTGCTGATGCCGCTGGTCTATCTCTACATCGCCGCCTGTACCGCCTATGCAGCCGTGGGGAACGAGGGGCTGCGGCGAGTGTCTGGAGCGGTAAAATGGGTGATCAGCTCGGTGCTGACAACGGTTCTGCTGGTCTTTGTAGGTTATCTCACGGTAAGCGGGGTCATTGCCGGTTCCGCGGACGCCGTAACGGTCAAGGCGGCAAAATTCACCATGTCTAGCATGGTGCCGGTGGTAGGGGGCATCCTCTCCGACGCGGCGGAAACCGTGCTGGCGGGCGCGGGGATCTTACGCAATACGGTCGGAGTGTTCGGAATGCTGGCAATATTGGCCATGTGCGTGACGCCCTTCCTGCAGCTCGGGATACATTATCTGGCCTATAAATGCACTGCGGCGCTGGCGGCCACGGTGTCCGGTGAGCGGGTGGCGGGGCTGATCGACGGGATCGGGGGCGCGTTCGGACTGGTGCTTGGCATGACGGGAGCCTGTGCGCTGCTGCTGCTCATTGCCATGGTATCGTCCATATCATTGGTGGTGGGATGATGGATACGATCAGAAACTGGCTTATCGGCGTGACCTGTGCGGCGATGCTCGCCGCGGTCGCGGACAGTCTGACCCCGGCGGGGACGGTAAAGAAGATCGGTAAGCTGACCGGCGGACTCATCATGCTGCTGGCGCTGATGCAGCCCATCCTCGGACTGGACTATGACGCCCTGTCGCTGGCGCTTACCGATTATCGCGGAGATTTTTCCGAATGCGCGGTGGAAGAGGGAAGTACGTTGAATGCGGAAATGATAAAAAGCATCATAGAGCAGCGCACCGGCGCATATATTCTGGACAAGGCGAATGCCCTGGGAGCAGACTGCTCCGTGGAAGTGGAGTGCCGGGTAGGCGAGGAAAACCTCCCGTATCCTGTGGCGGTTACGGTCACCGGCGCGTTGACCGAAAAGCAGCGGCAGGCCCTGTCGCGGGAAATCGAAGCCGAACTTGCCGTTCCGGCCGAAAAGCAGACGTACAAAGGCGGTGATACAAAATGAGCTGGAGGGAGCTGACCGGACCGTGGGGGAAAAAACTGCGGGAGGCGCTGAAAAATTACAAATATGTGCTGCTGGTCATTTTGACGGGAGCATTGCTCCTTTCCCTGCCTGCACTCGGGAAGGAGGATGGTAATAAAACCGCGTCGGCGGCCAATGACAGTGCGGCCGAATTTGATTTGACGGACATGGAGAAAAAGGTGGCGGACGCGCTCTCTCAAATCAGCGGCGCGGGCAAGGTGACGGTGGTACTTACGGTAAAGGCCGGTACCCGGCAGATTCTGGCCCAGGACAGCAAAAGCAGCCTCAAAGATGGAGACGACCAGATGGAGAACACCACCGTGGTGGTGAACAAAGGGTCCGGCTACCAGGAGGCGGTGGCGGTCCAGGCGATCTATCCGCAGTTTCAGGGGGCTCTGGTGGTATGCACCGGAGGCGGAGATCCGGCGGTGAAGCTCAAACTGGTGGAGGCTGTAAGCGCCCTGACCGGACTTGGTTCGGATAAAATTTCGATATGTAAGGGAAAGTGAGGCATTCTGTAATGAAACTTTGGAAACGGAACGCGGTGATTGCCGCCATTGCCCTGTTTGTATGCGTGGCAGTGTATCTCAACTGGTCGTACAATCAGGACGTCCCGGGCAGTGTGGACGCAGGCAAGACGCTGGGAGAAGCGGCACTGGTTGGTTCGCAGAATGATGACACGCTGCTCAGCGGCAGCGACGCGGCAGGCAATATGGACGATGGCATCGTCACCAGCGGCTATTTTTCCACGGCGCGTCTCAACCGGCAGCAGG
>CAZVHV010000276.1:0-2490 GCA_964627025.1 uncultured Oscillospiraceae bacterium
GACGTAGCCCACGGCGTAGATATGGTTCTGGCGCTCCACGATCTGCAGGTTGCTGAGCAGGGAGGCGTAATAGAGGGTGGAGGAGACCTGGCAGATGCCGCCGCCGATCTCGTCCACGGTCTGGCCGTTGACGTAGGCGGGCGCGGGCAGGAAGCCGCGGGCGGTGGTGCGGCGGCCCACCGTGTCGTTGTAGGAGAAGGTATCGCCCGGCATGACGACCTTGCCGTTGCAGAAGGAGGCGGCCAGGGTGACGTTGGAGACGCGGTTGGCGGTGCCGCCCACGGTGGTCGTGACCGAACCGAGCAGGTCGCGGAAGAGGACGGCCCGGAGCTGGGCCTCGGTCAGCGCGGGCTGCTGCAGGACCAGGGGCACCTCGCACACCGCGCCCCAGGCGGCGGCGTCGAACTGCGTCCGGGCGGCCTCCACGTCAAAGGAGACCCCGACGGTGTGGGGGACGACCTTCCCGGTCGCCGGGTCGAAGGAGGCGTCCTTGGCCTCGGTGTGGAGCTCGCTGTAGAGCGCGTCCAGGTCGGGCTCGGCCGGCGTGGCGAGCGCGGGTTCGAGGAAGAAGGCGGCGTCGTGGGGCGCGGGGACGTCGTCCGCCGGGTGGGTCTCGCCGTTTTCAAAGGCGGAGAGGATGCGCGCCTTCAGCCACGCCTGGTCCACCTCCTTGCCCGGTTTGCCCTTGTAGAGGAGCAGGGCGCTGTCCTTCACCTCGTAGGTGGTCTCCTCGAGGGGCTGGTCGATGGCGGCGGCAACCCCGGCGATCACGCCGTCCACGGCGGCGTCGCTGGTGAAGATCGTGGGCACCTCCACCGAAAAGCCGGCCGCGGCCGAGGCGAGGAAGCCCCAGCCCTGCAGGAGGAAGCCGTGCTCCCGCCCGTGGCGCAGGGCGGCGTCCACCGCCGTGTCCACGTCGGCGGTGACGTTGTCGCCCGAGACGGTGGCGGTGGTCTTCTGTCCGCCGCTCTCGTAGGCGAAGGTGACGGCGGTGCCGGCGTAACGGCCGGCGAGGGCGGTGCGCAGCCGGTCGGCGGCCTGGGCGCGGGTCAGCCCGCCCAGCGCCACGCCGTCGGCCGAGGCGTGCGGCAAAATCTTCCCGCACGCGCCCGCGTACGCGCACAGCGCGAAGTAGCCCGCCGCAAGAAAACCGATCAGGGCCATCAAAACAATGACGGCGCGCCGTTTGCCCGGACTGAGGGCAATCCGCTTGCCCGAACTGTTCTCTTCCATGGTTCCGATCAACTCCAACATAACTGCATATTAGATTTATTATAAGGGCCGCGCCGTAAAAAAGCAATTACAGAACGGTAACACCGCCTTCGCGGCTCTTTACAGCGGCGCGGTTTCGTTGTATGATGAGACTACTTGAAACGGGAGGGCATCCGAATATGGCGCAGTACCCCAATCAGAACAACCTCAATGAGCTCGCATCCTGGGCGATCGTCGCCTTTGCCATGATCCTTTTCTGGCCGCTCGGGCTGGTGCTGCTGTTCAAAAAGCTCTCGTCCTGCCGGACGGACGGGCGGAAGCGGCATCCTTACGACCTCCGGCAGGAGGGGCGGAGCGCGCCGTCCGGGTCCGCCGGGGCGGACGCTCTGCCGTCGGGCAAGGGCCTCGTCGCGGGGGGCACGGCGGTCACCGCGGTCTTCGCCGTGGCCATGCTGGGCAGCTTCGCCGAAGCCCTCTCCGCGCAGAGCATGCATGACTTCTTCAGCCGGATCGCGCTGCTGCTCGGCTTCTGCGGCGCGGGGGTGGTGATGCTGTACTGCGGGCTGCTGCGCGCCCGGAAATCCAGGCGCTTTCGCCGCTACCTCACCCTGATCGGCAAGCGGGAGGTCGTCACGGTCGCCACCCTGGCCGAGGCCATGCCCGAGACCCAGGAGAAGACCCTCGCCGACCTCCAGGAGATGCTGGACGAGGGCGTCCTGCCGAGGGGCTATCTGGACCACGCCGGCGAACGGCTGGTGCTGACCGAGGACGGACTGCCCGAGGAGGCGCCCGCGCCCGTGCCCCCCGGGATGGAGCGCGAGGACGCGATCCTGCGCGAGATCCGGGAGGTCAACGACGCCGTTCAGAATCCCGAACTCTCCGCGCAGATCGACCGGGTGGGGGAGATCACCGGCCGCATCTTCGCCTGCCTGCGGGAGAACCCCGCCAAGGAGGCGCAGCTGCGCAGCTTCCTGAGCTACTACCTCCCCACCACCCTGAAGATCCTGCGGGCTTATGCCCAGATGGAGTCGCAGGGGGTGGACGGCGAGAACATCGCCGCCGCCAAGGCGCGCATCGAGGGGATGATGGACAAAGTGGTGGAGGGCTTCGAGAAGCAGCTCGACCGCCTCTTCCAGGATGACGCGCTGGACGTCACCAGCGACGTGGCGGTGCTGGAGCAGATGCTCCGCAAGGACGGCCTGTCGCAGGACGGGAACCTGACGATGGGCGGCTGAGCACGCCCTTCCCGGGCATTGTATGCCGCCCGGGCCCCGCACA
>CAZVHV010000277.1:0-2472 GCA_964627025.1 uncultured Oscillospiraceae bacterium
TTTCTTGCGTAGGCGCTTCAATCGTTCTTTCAGCATATGAGGTGCCTTTCATTGATTCTATATGATCTATTATACAACCGATAGTTGTATTTGCAAATAGATTTTTTTAAAAAAAGGCCTACTGGGTGATCTCGTCTTTCTGGGTATAGGTGATGGTCCTGGAGGGGTCGCTGTGCACATACTGGCCGTCGGATACGGCATACTTGTTGCGCGCCTGAATGTAATACCCATAGCTCTTACCGGGCTCGCAGGACTGATCCTGATACGTCGTGAATCCGCTCGCGCCGTCCACTTCGGCGAGGACGGCCATCTCGCCCGTTTCGACATCTGTGCGGCAGATCATATAGACTGCGTTCTGATTCTGCGCGGTGAAGCTCAGGAGCGGGAACCCGTCGCTTTCCTCAAGGTGAAAGTCCTCGGGAGGCACGGGCACGCTGAACCGTCCGCTCAGGGTAGTGGGCTGGGTCCCCAGTTTGTAGTATTCCGTGATTGTCTGGTCTTCGGGCGTGTTTTTATCCGCAACCAGGATATCGTTGTTTTCCTCCAGTGCGACCTTGTCCAGGACGACGCTGACGATGCCAGACGGGATTGTAAAATTGGGCGCTTCTTTGTCCGCGTAGATATGCTGGTACATCGCCTTGGCGATCAGGGCCGGATAGTTGCCGCCCGTATCCTTTGGGGAGAGGACATGGGCGTCGTCTGTTGAATCGAAACCCATCCAGCAGCAGATTGTGTATTCCGAGGTATAGGAAACGATCCAGGAATCTTTGTTATATTCCGATTGGTTGTAGGTGCTGGTCCCGGTTTTGGCGGCGATGGGGATCCCCTCCACTTTGAGCTTTTTTGACGTTCCTTCTTCAACGCCGGTCTCCAATATGCTGGTCATGATATACGCCGTTTCGGGGGAAAGCACGCTGTAAGTTTTTGGGGCGCTTTGGTACACCAAGTTTCCGTCGCGGTCGGTGATCTTTCGGATGCAGAACGGGACGGTGCGGTAGCCTCCGTTGGAAAAAGGCGTGTAGGCGCTGGCGAGTTCGAGCGGGGTGACGCCGCTGGTCAGCCCGCCCAGCGCGAGGGTCAGGCCTTCGTCCTCATCCGAAAAGGTGATGCCTACCCGCGAGCAGTAATCCATCCCGTTCTGGACACCGATGGCGTTCAGTACCTTGATGGCCGGCAGGTTGTAGGAATGCGCGAGGGCGGTGCGGAGCGTGACCCAGCCGTGGTAGGTGTTGCCCGCGTTGCTGGGCGTAAAGCCGTCGAAGCTTTCCTGTTCGTCCAGCAGATAGGAGGTGGTGGTATAGCCGAAGGATTCGATGGCCGGGGCGTATACGATCAGCGGTTTGATGGAGGAGCCCGGCTGCCTGCGGGAGGAAAGCGCCCGGTTCAATATCCGTTTGGCGGTGTGTTCCCTTCCCCCGATGATAGAGAGGATCTCTCCCGTTTGATTGTCCAGGACCACCAGCGCGCTCTGCACCTGCGTGCCGTCCGCCGCATCCGGCGGGAAATACTGCGGATCTTCATACAGCTTCTGCGCAGTTGCCTGCATATCCTGGTCCAGGGAGGTATAGATACTGTATCCGCCGCCGAGAAGGTCACCCGAGGAGATGCCAAGGATATCCTCCGCATCGCCGAGGACCATATCCAGGTAGAAGCCATAGGGGTATTCGCCCGTCTGGTTTTCCACAATCTCGAGAGGCTCCGCCTTTGCTTCGTCCAGGGCTTCCTCCGTGATGAATCCGTACGTATACATGTTGTTCAGCACCGTATCCCGCCGGTAGACGGCCTTGTCCGGATGCAGGTGCGGCGCGTAGTTGGTGGTGGATTTGAGCACGCCGGCCAGGGTGGCGGCCTGCGGCAGAGACAAGTCCTTGGCGTCCACCCCGAAATAGGTTTGTGCGGCCGCCTGGATGCCGTACGCGCCGTTGCCGAAATAAATGAGGTTCAGATACATCTCCATGATCTCGTCCTTGGTATATTCGTTTTCCATCTTAACGGCCATCAGCGCCTCCTGCACCTTGCGGGAGACCGTCTGGTCGCTTACGAGAAACATCTGCTTGACCAGTTGCTGGGTGATGGTACTGGCACCTTCCTTAATGTATCCGTACTTGACGTCCTGCCAAAGCGCGCCGAAGATACGGATCACGTCCACGCCGCTGTGCTCGAAGAAACGGGCGTCTTCCGCAGCCAGAAAGGCGTCGATCACATAATCCGGCAGCTCTCCGATGGAGATGCTCGTCCGGTCTTCCGTTCCGTGCAGGTCGCAGACGACCTCTCCGTTCCGGTCGTACACCGTGAGGGACTGGCTGGGCTGGGTGATGTTCTGGGGATTGAAGGCCTGCCAGTCTTTTAAGTTAAAAATATAGCCGAGAGCGAATAATATCAGAAATATTGCGCATAATAAAACCGAACAGAAAAAAACCTTAACAAATTTTAGCAGTTTGGACCCTTTGCGTCGCATGGGATCCCTCCTTT
>CAZVHV010000278.1:0-2469 GCA_964627025.1 uncultured Oscillospiraceae bacterium
GCCCATTATTGTGCCCAGGGTGGGAAGGGGCGCGGAAAAGGATGCGCAGGCGACCATTGACGCAATGAAGCGCGCGGCGGATGAGATCGCGCGGCTGGCGCCGGACACCATTATTTTATCTTCGCCGCATGCTCCGTTTTTTTCGGATTACTTTTATATTTCCGGGGGAGCGCGGCTATCGGGTGATTTTGTTTCCTTCAGGGCCCCGGAGGTGCGTCTGGAATTCGACAATAACGTGGAATTGGCCGAGAGAATCCGTGACATGGCGCAGAAAGAGGGAATCGCGGCGGGCAGCCTAAGCGAAGGCGCGCGCGACCGGCTGCGGCTTTCGGACCGGCTGGACCACGGCGCGATGGTGCCGTTATACTACATCGCGCAGGCGTATAAGGATTTTAAACTGGTTCATGTTTCCACGCCCTTTCTGTTGGCGGCTGATCTGTACGAATTGGGCAAGTGCATATTGCGGGCGGTGGGCGAGTCGGATGAAAAGGTGGTCTATGTGGCGAGCGCTGATCTTTCCCACCGGCTGACCCGGGATGCGCCTGCAGGGTACAGCCCAAGGGGGGCCGAGTATGACAAACAGCTGATTAAAAAGCTTAAAGAGGCGGACGTGCACGGAATCCTGGCCACCGACCAGGGGTTCATGGAAGAAGCCGGGGAATGCGGCACGAGGTCCATCATGATCATGCTGGGCGCGATGTCGGGCAAGGCGGTAAAAACCGACGTCTATTCCTACGAGGGACCCTTCGGGGTGGGCTACATGATCGCGAAGGTGAGCGCGGACAGCAGTGGCGAAGAGGCCGGAGAAATGAATGCCCGGCCGGCGGAAAGCCCGCATGTGCGGCTGGCCAGGGAAACGCTGGAGGCCTATGTGCGGGACGGAAAAAAGATCGGCGTGCCCGAGTGGGTACCCGAAGAATTCAAAAAGAACCGCGCGGGTGCATTCGTTTCCTTGAAGAAAGGCGGGAGGCTCCGGGGGTGCATTGGCACCATCAGTCCGGTGCGCCGCAGTCTGGCCGAGGAGATCATCGAGAATGCGATCAGCGCGGGCACACAGGACCCAAGGTTTGAGCCGCTTTCCGCCGGGGAGCTTTCGAGGCTGGTTTATTCGGTGGATGTGCTGGGTAAACCCGAAGGCATCGATTCGATGGACGACCTGGACGTGAAGAAGTATGGCGTGATCGTGACGTCCGGATACAAGCGGGGACTGTTGTTGCCCGACCTGGAAGGCGTGGATACGCCCGAGGAACAGGTGAGTATCGCTTTGCAGAAGGCGGGCATCAGCCCGTATGAGGATTATTCCATGGAGCGTTTCCGTGTGGAGCGGTTCAAGTGAGGGCGGAGATGAACGGGAAAAAAGAAGCGAGCTACTGGGAGGCGGCTGAGAGCGAAAAAGTCAGGTGCCGGTTGTGTCCGCATAATTGTCTGATTTCTCCGGGAAACCGCGGGCTGTGCGGGGTACGGGAAAACGACGGAGGGACGCTTTATGCCGCGAGTTACGGGATGGTATCCTCCTTAGCGCTGGACCCGATCGAAAAAAAACCTCTGAACCGGTTTTATCCGGGCAGCCTGATCCTTTCCGCCGGGTCGGTGGGGTGCAATTTGGCCTGCCCGTTCTGCCAGAACCACAGCATTGCGCGCGCAAAGCCGGGAGAGGTGGAGACCCGCTACATCCCGCCGGAGGAGCTGGCGGAAAACGCCGCCGCATTGAAGACCCGCGGAAACATCGGGGTGGCGTACACCTATAACGAGCCGATGATCTGGTTTGAGTATGTGCTGGACGCGTCCCGGGCCGTCCGGAACCGGGGCATGAAAAATGTTCTGGTGACCAACGGGTATGTTTCGAAGGAGCCGCTTGAAGAGTTGCTGCCGCATATCGACGCGATGAACATCGACCTGAAGGCGTTTGACCCGAGGTTTTATAAGAACGTCGTGCACGGAGGGATTGCGGATGTGCAGAATACCATCGCGGCTTCCGCCAAGGCCTGCCATGTGGAGGTGACCACGCTGGTGATCCCGGGGCTGAACGATTCCGCGGAAGATACGAAAAAAATGGCCGAATGGCTGGCCAACATATCCCCCGACCTGCCGCTGCACCTTTCCCGGTTTTTTCCGCGGCATGAGATGACGGACCGGCCGCCGACGTCCCGGCATAGCCTGAACGAGCTGGCGATCACCGCGCGGGAGTTTTTGAATTACGTGTACATCGGGAACATATAGGAGCGGGGCATGATCGTAAGCGCGAGCCGGAGGACGGACATCCCCGCTTTTTACTGTGACTGGTTCTTTGAACGGGTGCGGGAAGGGTTTGCCGAGGTGAAAAACCCTTTCAACGCGGCCCAGGTGAGGCGGGTCTCCCTTGCGCCGGAAGACGTGGACTGCATCGCATTCTGGACAAAGGAGCCTTCGCCCATGCTGGGACGGCTTTCCGAACTTTCCGAGTACAATTATTATTTTCTGTTTACCCTT
>CAZVHV010000279.1:0-2434 GCA_964627025.1 uncultured Oscillospiraceae bacterium
TCCGACGGCTTTGTCCACCTGTTCACCATGGATGAGGACACGCTGTACAAGATCAACATCATCAAGGGCTGGTTCTATGTTCTCATCACGGCAGCGCTGGTCTATTATCTCATCGATCGCTACCTTCAGAAGATCTCCCAGACGATGAACGTTCTACAGCAGAAGGAAACCCTCCTTCTGTCGCTCCTGGACTCCATTCCCGATCTCATTTTCTACAAGGATATCGACGGCGTGTACATGGGCTGCAATATCGCTTTTGAGCAGTTTGTCGGCAAGCCCTGCGCCCAAATCATCGGATCTACGGATTTTGAACTATTTCCCCGGGATGTTGCCGAAGGCTTCCGGGCCATGGACGTCGCTATGATGAGCCAAAAACAGCAACGAAAAAATGAGGAAGAGGTCACGTACCCCGATGGGCACAAAGTATATCTGGAAACGCTCAAGACGCCATACTACGATAAAGAAGGCAATGTGCTGGGGCTGATCGGCGTCAGCCGGGATATCAGCGAGCGAAAAGCTAAGGAATTGGAGATCCTGTACCTGAACAACACCGATGTGTTGACAGGGCTGTACAACCGCAGATATTACGAAAAGGAGAAAGAACGGTTGGATCAGTATTGCCCGCTTCCTTTTTCCGTCATCATGGCCGACTTGAACGGACTCAAGCTGATCAACGACAGCTTCGGCCACTCCAAAGGCGACGCCATGCTGGTGGAAACGGGGCGGCTGCTGAAAAAACACAGCCGGAACATGGGCGTCGTGGCCCGGATCGGCGGCGACGAATTCTGCATGCTCCTGCCGGAAACGGACTCCAAAGCAGCTAAAAAGATCATCGATAAGATCACTGCGGAATGCGAGCGCACGAGCATCGATATGGATGGGACTTCCGTCAGGCTGAGCATCTCCTTCGGCCACGGCACCAAAAAAACCGCAGAAGAGGATCTGGACGAGATCATCAATCTGGCCGAGGACGCCATGCGGCGAAGCAAGCTGTTCAACCGCAACAGCACCAGGAGCGATCTGATCGCCTCCATCCGCGCCACACTAGTGGAAAAAAGCCACGAAACAGCCGAGCACACCGACCGGATGACCAACATGGCCAAGAAGATCGGCGAAGAGCTGAACTTTTCCGACCACATGCTCTACGAGCTGGAGTTGGCGGCGGATCTTCACGACATCGGTAAGATGAGCGTGGACCACCGCATCCTGTCCAAGCCGGAGCAGCTCAGCGACGAAGAATGGGCAGAGGTCCGAAAGCATCCGGAAGCCGGTTACCGGATCGCCCAGTCCACCAACGAATTGATGTCCGTTGCCGAATACATCCTGTGCCATCACGAGCGCTGGGACGGCAAGGGATATCCCCAGGGACTTTCAGGAGAAGATATCCCCTTGATCGCCCGAATCGTTTCCATCGTGGACGCCTACGACGCCATGACCGAGGAGTGGCCCTACAGCATCGTAAAAACAGAAAAAGAAGCCTGCGAAGAGATCTGCAGGAACGCAGGCACCCAGTTCGATCCCGAGCTGGCCAGGATCTTCGTAGAGAAAGTACTGGGGCACGAATGCCCGTCCTTGCCGCTGAGCTGATTGCCGACCTGAATAAAACAAAAGGATCTTATGAATGAAGGTATTCAAGAATAAATCGCCGCTGTGGGCCTTGTTGGCAATGCTGGTCTTGGCCCTGGCCTTGACGGGTTGCAGCGAACCGGCAGATGATACCCAGGACGCTCCGGCAGCGAAGCCGGAGGGAGGCGCCGGAGAGGCGCTCCCGGTGGAGCAGGAAGAAGAAAAGCCCCCGCTTCCGCTGGGGCTTTACATCAAGACCGGAAGCGGGAGCCGGGAGCGCATAACGACGATGGAAGCGACTTACACCGTCGGACAGGACATCGTCGTTCTGTCGGCCTTTCTTTCAGAAGAGCCGGCGATCTCCGGCGCCAAATTTTCCGACGTCTGGAACGGCCTGCGGGAAGGGATTCCCGAAGCCGCCGGCTGCAAAATAGGCTACCGTCTGAACTATGAAACCGCCTCGGGCGAGACGGTGAGTCAGACGATCCTGGGGCCCGGGGATACCGAGACCAACCGGGCTTATGTGGAAACCTATATATACGACGACGTCCATCAGGACGGTTGGTACAGCCATTTGCTTCCTTCCGATGTGACGGAGGGGACCGTGGTGACCACGATCAAGCTCACCGGCGGCCCCAAGGTTTCCGGCGTCGGAAACATTGTGGTGGAAGCGTTTCTATACGAAGAAGATCCGGTAGCCGAACCGGTGGGCCGGTGCCAGGTGGAAGTAACGAAACAATAAGGCCGGACAGAGATCCGAATCAGAAAAGGCTGTGCCCGGGGGCACAGCCTTTTACTATTCTATTTCAGGGTCAGCGTTTCGCCGTCGGCAGGGATCAGGAGCTGTTCTTCGGTGACCCCATGCTCC
>CAZVHV010000280.1:0-2428 GCA_964627025.1 uncultured Oscillospiraceae bacterium
GCGGTCCTTTTTGACAGCGTAGTCCACGCCGTATTTCCGCGCCACCCGGTCAAAGAACTTAATGTTGCTGTCGGTGATCTCCAGATTGGAGACGCCCGCATTCTGACCGACAAGCTCTTTCACCGTCTGTTTTCCGTGTGGGACCACGGGACCGGCGCGGGCCTTTGTGATTTTCTTTTCTTTGCGGTGCGCCAGATACCTGGCAATGGCCGCTCTGAGCACCCGGGCCGTGAGTTTTGTCGTGCTGATAATGAGCGTCACGGAACGGTTTTCTACTTCTTCCTGCATAAAAACACCTCCAGTCATGTGAGTGTTGAGGAAAGAGAGAGGCGGCGGAGATGTCCCGCCGCCCGTTCTCGCTAAAGCTGTGGATTACTCAGGAATTGCCCGTGAAGTCGTCGTCATACATACTGCCTTTAATGGTAATGGTAACGCTTTTGGTCGAGGTCAGGTAGACGTTCGAGCCTGTAAGTGCCGTGGCCTGCGGGTCGAGCGCCTTTACCGTAAAGGTGATCGTATAGCTGCCGTCCGGGGTTTCCACGGGGATGTAGATTTTTCGCGCGTTCGTCGCACTTGAGCTGTTGACGGGGAACTGCCATGTGCCGTTCACATACTCCAAAGAAACGGTTTTAGCGGACTTGAAATTGTAACTTGCTGTTACCGTGGTACCGCTGACGTAGGACGCCGTGACAGGCAGGCTCGCCGTAATGCCATATCCGCTCTTGGTTGTTCCGCCGATCAGCGTACCGGAACCGTTATCACCGATGGTTACGCTGCCCGCGCTCAGAGAAGCGGCGGACGCGAACGTGACGCTGATCGTATGGCCCGACGTGATGTTGTTGAAGGTGTAGGACGATACTGCGCCGACCGACGCGCCGTCTACCTTTACGCTGGAAATCTTATACCCGGAGCTGGGCGTGATGGAAAACGTCTTGCTGTCGCCCTTGACCAGCGTTGTTGTTCCGCTGGGACTGATGCTGCCGCCCGCCCCGGCAGACGCGCTGATATTATAGAAAGTGTAGTTTCCAGCCGGGGTCCCCCCGCCGTCATCCCTGCCGCCCCCCGAGCTGGAGCTGCCGTCGGAAGGAGTGCTTTTCTTGGAGTTACCGCTGTTGTCTTTGTAGTAATACCCGCCGTCCACGCCGCCGGAATAACCATAAGAATTGCGCAGAGCTTCGGCTGCGGAGTGGGCTGCGTTGGCTGTCGCCGTATCGCCAGATTTGCTGGCAGTTTCATACAAAGTTCCCAGCCACGCGATTGTCTCCGTATCGGTATTAGAAAGACCGGCCATATTCTGCTGATCTTTAGCAGTATGGCCGGTCGAGGAATAGGTGCCTGTTGATGCTGTGTTGCTTGCTTCTTTGTTGTAATCCGATGCATTTGTGGCCGAGGAATGGGTCGTGCCGGTCACTTTAGAACTTGAACTCGTCGGTATATTTTTCGAACCATCTGCGCCTCCGGAATATCCGGCTGAGTTGCGGACGGCCTCGGCAGCCGCGTGTGCCGCCGTCATTCCCGCCGAGTCACCTCTTGCTTTTGCACTGTTATAATCATTTGCTGCCTTTTGAATGGCAGACTGTTGTGCATTCGACAAAGATGATCGATCCTTAGACGAAACCACGGCCATAGCCGGAGTAACCATCGAAAACACAAGCAACATGGCAAGGCATACGCTTAGTATGTTCCTGCGTTTTTTCATTTTTATAACCTCCTGTTACTGATTTTCTAAGAGCAGATAGCCTCCTGTGAGAACCACGGTGGAGGAACTGCAATTGACCTTTACCTCGAAATCGACGGAGTAATCCGACTGTCCTTCCTGATAGCTGACGCTCATATCTTTCAGGACAGCCTTTGCGTCCTCCGTCGCCACGTTTGTGACATGCAGGTTCAGAATGCCACGGAATGAATAGTGAAAACCGTCGTAATAATCGTCCTGATAGAGACAAGAGGTATCCGTCCGAAAGCTGGCCGTTATCCCATTCCCGGACCACTCCTTATTTGTCAGTGCAACTGCCTCGTTCATGTAAAGTCTTGCCTGATTTTCGTCGCTATCCTTCCATGTGACGCCGGTCAGGGAGCCCGTTACCAGGGAACCGTCTGCATACTTGTAGCGCAGAAGGAACTCCCGTGCGTTGTCGTAGCCGGATTTGCCGTCAAGAAATGATGCGTTGACCGCATATGGGGCGAACAGCTTGCCGCCGATCAAAAGCGGGTCCGTGTTCGCGGCCAGCTTGCCATTTTTGTCGGTCACGTAGCGCGAACTGCCGTATAAGCTGTAATCATAGCCGCGCAGCCGGGTAATTTCATCTTTTGTCAGCGTTTCCTTGCAGATTTCTACGGTGTTGTAGTAATTGCTGTACCCGACATATGCACCCAGCGCCTCCGCGACGAATCTGATGGGGATACAGGTGCGGTCATCTTTGATGAC
>CAZVHV010000281.1:0-2413 GCA_964627025.1 uncultured Oscillospiraceae bacterium
GGGTAGCAGGCTGCGCCGACGGAGAAGTTATTCTTTTCCGCGATGAATTTGACCGCGGGGCTGTACCAGGCGGAGTCCGGAACATCGATAAATCCGGAGGAAGGATTCTTCACAATGGCGCAGGTGTCGATGGCTTCCATGGTATCGGTGCGGTATGTGGTGACCGTCAGGTTTTTTCCGCTGAATACGAGACTGTAAACCGTGGGGACGTATGACTGCAGGCGCACGGCCGCATATGCTTCCGGATCTGGTTTCAGATCGTAGTACTTGCTGCCGCTTGCCGAACCCGCTGTGATGTATAAGGTCCCGGTCGGATCGACCACCCTGCCCGCGGGATCATAGGTCTGTGACTGCTGGGCTACTCCACCCAGCATCTGGAAACTTCTCGTGTAGCAGTGGTCGTGCCCCGCGAGCACAAGGTCGATCTGATATTTGTCGATCACCGGCGGCAGGCTGTCCCTCAGCGCCGCGATGGAAGAAGCGGTGGAGTGGGCCGCCGAGCTGTAGATGGACTGGTGGAACATGAGCACTTTCCAAAAGGCGTCCGGATTGGCGCCGACAGCCTGCCCAATGAAGGAATCATGTTCCGCTGCGCTGGCGTTGTTGGTGTTCAGGACCATATACAGCGTATAGCCGTACCGGAACCAGTAATCCCCGCCGGCCGGGGTGAGGCCGTAAGACGAGGATTCGTTCGGCTCGTTGAAGTGATAGGAGCAGATGGGGCTTTTGGAGATGTTTTCGTGGTTGCCAACGGCCGGGGCAAGCGGCATCTGACGGAGGTACGGAGAGGCAAAGAACCGGTCGTATTCGCTCTCGGACAGGGAATAATCGACCTGATCCCCCGCGCTCAGAATAAAGCTGGCATTTTGGAAGCTGCCGAGGGCCGATGCCAAAGTGTTCTCCCAGCTGATCTGATCTTTGGACGCGCTTCCGCTCGCACCGATCTGCGCATCGCTGAGAAAAAGGGCCTGATAGCTGCTGCAGTTCCCTGTTTTGAAGCTGTAAAGCCCGCTGCAGCCACTCCCGTTACCGACCCGGTAGGCGTACTCGGTGGAAGCTTCGAGTCCTGTGACCGTTACCTTGTCGGAACAGTACCCCTGCGAGGCGCTGCCTGCCGTGCCTGAAAAGTATCGGGCGGAAGCCGGAAACTCGCTGCCCGTCATTTCGGACTTTTTCGCGATCTGAACCCAGCAGATGCCGCCGGCCGAGGAGTACCAGCAGAAATTCATCCTGCTCTCATCGCTTCCGGGCTGGAGGGTGATATCCTTTGCGATGCACCCTCCCGACGCAGTTAAGGAATCCGGGATCGGCCCGGAAACTGAAACGCCGCCCGGCCCGAGCTGGACCGCGCCTGCCCGCGGCAGGAGCAGGGAGGTAAACAAGATGGCACAGAGCAGAGCCAGCACAGGCAGCTTTTTTTCGGTTTTCATGGTATCACCCCGTGGCTGCAATGACTGCTGCCGGTTTCCGGAGCAGTATTGCAGGATGTATTGTTAAGTATTAAGTATAATGTGAAAAACCTCAAAAAGTCAAGGACGCGGCCCGGGCTTTGGCATGCGATAAAAGTTTGCCTGCAAAAAACAGGACGGAATTCGACTATGCATTTTTCACAAAATAAGCAGAAAAAGGAAAACAACGTATTGCGCAATAGACAAAAATATGGTAAAATGCAAAGTAGGAATCCATAAAAAAACACATGGGAGCGAGGAATCCGGGGCATTACTTGGACGCTTTTCCCCGGAGGAGCTGGTAGCGTAACCGACCAACAGGTCGGTTATTTTTGTTTTCCGATCAAAACAGGGGATGGTGCCTATGATGCATTGACCACACGCCTTTCCGGAACGCGACAATTACGGCTGCCATTTATCTCTGCACATATTTTTAAAAGGGAGGTCATACCAATGAGGCCCAGCAGATTGTTGAAAACGGCCGTAATCGGCCTAATCCTTGCCTTTATGACAACCATCACGGCGGCAGCAGTACAGACGCCCGGTCCGATCGTCCAGGGCGACGGAATGCACTTTTACCAGATCGTCACAACAGCTTATCAGGAGTTGACCTGGACGCAGGCAAACGCGGCGGCGAACAGCCTGCCCAGCTACACGCCGCCCGGAACATCGCTTATGCTTTCTCCGCACCTGGTGACGATCACCTCTGCCGCGGAGCAGGCGATCGTTGCGGGGCTCCCGGGCGCGTTGACCCAGAACCTTTGGATGGGGCTGCGCCAGGACCCGGCAGGTGCTGAGCCCGGCGGCGGCTGGTCGTGGGTGACCGACGAGCCGTTGGTCTATGCGAACTGGGATCCGACCGAACCCAATAATATTAGTGGTGACGAAGACTACGGCGAATGGCACGCCGACGGCTGGAACGATAACATCAACTTGGGCAGAGCGACCGGATATATTGTCGAGTA
>CAZVHV010000282.1:0-2410 GCA_964627025.1 uncultured Oscillospiraceae bacterium
GCGTCCGCGGCCTGAAAAAGAAGATCGACGCCATCTGCCGCGCCACGGCGGCACGGCTCGTCGAAAAGACCGCCGAGCCCCCCTGCACGGTGGACGCGGGCGATCTGGAGGAGATCCTGGACCAGCGCAGCATGGACCACGACACCGCGGCGGACTACAACCCGGCCGGCGTCGTGACCGGGCTGGCCTGGACGTCGGCGGGCGGCGACATCCTGTTCGTCGAGTCCGCCAGTGTGCCGGGCAGCGGGCAGATCCTCCTGACCGGCCAGCTTGGCGACGTGATGAAGGAATCGGCCACCATCTCCATCAGCCTGCTGAAATCCCGCCTCCCCGTGAACACGGTCAACCTGAAGGAGCGGGACATCCACATCCACGTGCCCTCGGGCGCGGTCCAGAAAGACGGCCCCTCGGCCGGCATCACCCTCTTCACCGCGCTGGTCTCCATGGTGACCGGCATCCCGGTCGACCCCAAGCTCGCCATGACGGGCGAGATCACCCTGCGCGGGTCGGTCCTGCCCATCGGCGGGCTGAAGGAAAAGCTGATGGCCGCCGAGCGGGCGGGGATCACCAGGGTCCTCATCCCGGCGAAGAACACGCCCGACTTAAAGGACATCCCGGAATCGGTGAAGGAAAAGCTGATGATCGTGCCCATCGACACGGTCGACGAGCTCCTGCAGGAGGTGTTCGGGACCATCGTTCCCCTGATGGGCGAGGACTTCCAGTTCATCGGCCTGTTCCCCTTCCGCAAGGGGCTGTGCCAGAGCACGGCGGGCTGACGCGGGGAACCATCAAAATAGGAAAAGGACGGAGGCCGGAAACGGTTTCCGTCCTTTTTTGCCGGCTTCAGGCCGCTTCGGCGGTCCCGTGGACCGGGACGCCGTCCGCGATCTCCCTGCCCGGGTTGACGATGCAGGTCTCGCCCTCGGTCAGACCGCTTAACACCTCGATGAAATCGTCGGTCTCCAGGCCGGTCTGGATGTACTTCTTCTCCGCCTTCCCGTCGCTGTTCACCGTGAAGACGTAAGTCTCGCCCGTGCTCTCCTGCCGGACGGCCTCGTAGGCGACCTGGAGGGCGTCCGATTTTTCCTCCAGCACGATCTGCACGTCGGCCTCGTACCCCGTTTTGATGCGCGCGTCGGGGTCGGTGATGGAGATCTTCACCGGGACCTTCGCGTCCTGATCGGCCGAGGTCAGGGATTTTTCCGCCGTCAGGCCGATCTCGGAGACGACGCCGGCATAAGTCCCGTCGATCCCCTTGACCGTCACGGCGGCCTTCTGCCCGGCCCGGACGTTCACGCTGTCGAGCTGGCCGACGTCCAGCGCGACCAGGTACTCCGCCGTGCCGTCCACGAGGATCTCGTCGCCCGTCTCGGGGTACTGGCCGGCCTTGGCGTCCAGCCTGGTCACGACGCCGCTGATGTTCGCGCGCAGGGCGCACTCGTCGATCTTGTCTTTTAAATATTCGATGTCGGCCTTGTACAGGGCGATCATGGATTTCTGGTTGGAGATCTTTTCGCTCGTGACCGACCCGGCGAGGGAGGCCGCGTTCTGGGCGCCGGTCAGGTTGATCTGCGCGCTTTTCACGGCGCTTTCGCAGTCGGCGACCGCCTTTTCGGCCGCCGTGGTGTCGGCGCCGGTCAGGATCTTGACGTCGTCCAGCGCGTTCTGCGCGCTTTTCACGGCGCTTTCGCAGTCGGCGACCGCCTTTTCGGCCGAGCCGGTTTCGGTGTCCGACCCGAGCGTGGCGTTGGCGAGGGCGGTCTCGGCGGCCTGGACGGCGCTTTCGCAGTCGGTGACCGCCTTCTGCGCCGCCTCCTCCTGCATGTCGGCCGTGATCTTGGCGCCGGCGAGGGCGTTCTGCGCGGTGTTGAAGGCGTAGGAGCTCTGCGACAGGGCCAGCGAGGCGGTCGAATACTGCTGGAGATAGGTCGCCGGGTCGCTGTCATAGAGGGCCTTGGCGTCGTTGAGGGCCGCCAGCGCGGCGTCGTAGCTCTGGTCCGCCGTGTCGGCCGCCAGCTCGGCCTGCTTGATCAGGTTTCGGTTCAGCCGCTGGACGTCGGCGAGGTTGGTGACGGCGGCGTCGTAATTCGCGTTCGCGTCGTCCAGGGCGGCCTGGGCCTGGGCGGTCAGGTTTTCCTGGAGCTGCCGGAGGCTCTCCAGCCTGCGGACGGCGTCGTCGTAATTCGCCGTCGCGGCGTCCAGGGCGAGCTGCGCGTCGCTGAGCCTGGTGAGGTTGAGCGCGCCGACCCGTTCCAGATTGGCGGCGGCGGCGTCGCAGTCGGACTGTGCCTGCCGGAGGGCGACCGCGGCCTGCTCCGCGGCGGTGTCGGCGGAAACCTTGTCCAGCCGCGAGCCGGCGCCCGAGAGGTATTTCAGGGTGGCCTCGGCGTCGGAGAGGCTGATGCGCTGC
>CAZVHV010000283.1:0-2407 GCA_964627025.1 uncultured Oscillospiraceae bacterium
TGTTGGTCACGTTGATGCCCAGAATAGCCCACCCCCCGCTGGATTCGCGGAACTCGACGTGAACCACCGCGGTCCCGTGCTGGAACTGGCCATCGTAAGCAGCGTCTACTATGGTCGGAACGTTGGGAGCGGAGCGGAAGCCGTAATGAGAAACGCGCAGCACCCTGGACGGCCCCAGACGCTGGCGCCAATCCTCGAAATAGCCCTTTGCGACACCCTCAGGGGTCGAAACCTTCAGCGCAGGGTCGGCAACCTCGTAGAGCAGACTAAGGTCACAAGACGATGTTACTTGCTGTACCACCCCCAGCTGAGCTTCAGCGACAGCCTTTGCCTGCAGCACGCTTCGCAGGAAGAAGCCCCCGCAGCCGCCAACGATCAGCACGACACTGAGCAAGAGCCACGGCCAAATGCGCGCCCGTCGCCTCGGACGGGCTGGGCTTGGCTGAACACATTCAGGACTGAACGACGCGCGCTCCATGCACACGCGAAAACCTCCCACACGGGCCACCTGCGGACCCGAGAAATCGGACGAATGCCAGGCAGCATAGCATAGGATACTCTCAGTGGAAAGGGCCCTGCGATCCAGGGACATAACGCTACCCAGACAACCGCCGACGCGGCGTTCATTTCGCCGCTGCCAGTCACGCGCCTCGTCTCCGCGGCGTCCGGACGCAATTTAGGCGAACGTGAGCACGCCCGTCTACATTCCGGCCCAAACGTGAGAGCCAAGAGCACCTCTACATTTGCTCAGGCACCATCAGTGTGTCGCGAGACGCAGCGCCCTCCCGCGGCCGCGCCATCCGACCGGTAATACCATCATGGGTTAAGGACGCATGCTCCTTGAAAACAAGCAACACCCGTGGCTGGCGCGCCTTGGCGGCCCCTGCGCAGGACTCGACAAAGCTCCCTCACTGTCCATCGACGACTTTTGCGCCGCAGTGCACGCACGTCGTGCCAAGCACGCCCCAGGTCGAACCGGACCAAAATGAGCCTTTGACGAATGCAAGGCCGTGGCATCGCGGGCACGGTGTTTGAAGCAGATACAGCCATGCACCAGCGAAGCAACAGACTGCGCCCGCAAACCAGACCACCGCAATCACGTTGGTGATGAGCTCTTTGGATAGCACAAAGCCTATCAGACACGCACTGAGAACGACTACTATAAGGCTGATGCCGAAGAGCCCCCATCTGGCCTGCACGCCCATCGTTCAGTCTCCTCTTCTCTTAGAAACCGCGCGTTATCGGCCGCCGGGCTTCGAGATTGTCCAATTTGTCCCGGCGTAGGTTTCATCCGATGCGGCCCTCGGGGCTCCGCGGCACGTAGTTAAACCAGCCTAAACAGACTTGTTATGTACGAGCACTCTCATCTTCCCAACAAAATAGGTCTGGCAGCCTTCGACGGAAATATTGTACACGTTTATGGGGTGGGAGAGGTGCTTTGTCATGCAGTCCAGCACGGGAACCGGTTCACCGTCGGCCGATACCAATAGATCGCCAGCCGCGAGCTTCCCCGCTTCCGTCCATCCGCGTCCGAGAACATAAAAAGGGTGGAACGGTGTGCACTCGATCTTCTCCTGATCCAGTTGAATGACAACGATGCTATCTGCGGATCCCACAAGGGTCGCACTGATCCGATCCACCTCGCGTGTCGGGCGGCCGAGCAGATCTTCACCCGCGGCAGAGATGATCGTGTCGCCGGGGCATAAATCTTGAATCTCCCTCATGCCGTCGGGAGTCAGGACATTGGTACCCTCAACAAAGCAGATCCACCCGCCCCGCCACGGACCTCCCAACCCGGAGAGATCTGGCCAGGGTATGGGAGGGGTCACCACTGTTCCGGTCGGGCCGGTGCCGACGCCTCCGCCTACGCCCGCCCCGAGCGAGACGCCTCCGCCCCAATACCCGGCCCCGGGCGGGCCGGTGAACACGGTCCCGCCTAGCTTTGGAGTTATGCAGGTCCAAGACCACCCCCATCCGCCGAGGGCGGCACCATTTCGGGCATTGCTTCCCCCGGCGGAGATTCCACCGCTCGCTCCGCCTCCAATCCCCAGGCCGATGCCTACGGTCGCGCCGGCGCGTATGCCGTCTCCGTCAATGATGATGACGACCCCGCCTCCTATCCAACCGCCACCACCGACAACGTCGCCGCCTATGCCGACATGAATAGTCCAAAGCCCGAGAGGGTCGACCAGTGTAAGCGGTCGGCAGAGCACGTACGTGTATACATTCGGGCCGCCTTCGGTGCCAATTGGATCCCGCTGCACAAACCGCCCAATCTCCGGTTGATACCAGCGGAAGCCGACGTGCTGGAGCGTTACCGGCGCCAGAGCCGCGTTCGGGCCGTAGAGGGCCAGGAGGTCGCTGAAGCCGGGCAGGTTCGAGGCGGGCGGCGGCTCCTGATAGTGCC
>CAZVHV010000284.1:0-2405 GCA_964627025.1 uncultured Oscillospiraceae bacterium
CCTGCTTCCTCTGGTCACCTCTCTTCCACCGTATTTGCTTATTGCATCTGTCCTGTTCGTGACCGCAGCGGTTTCAAATCTTGTTGATAATTCGGTTTCCGCCGTTCTCATGTCCCCGCTGATGCTCCAGCTCTACCAGACGGGTTCGGTGGCAATCAACGTCGATGCATTGCTCATGGCCGTAGCGGCCGGAGCAAGCCTTGGTATTGTCATTCCAACCCATCAGGCAACCCTCGTTGTCATGAACAGCACGGGATTCTCAAGAAGGAGCTTCATGAGAACCGGCGCTTCCATGCTTCTTCTTGCCGGCGCCTTGGCATCGCTTGTCATCTACATGGTATGGCACTGAATGGCAGCATATAAAAGGAGGGAACATTATGGAATTCAAGCAGATCTATACCCCCGGCCTTGCACAATGCTCCTACGTTGTTGGAGGTAAGAACGCCTGCGTGGTTGTCGACCCGATGCGCGATGTCACACCCTATATCGAAATCTCGGAATCTTTCGGCCTCCCTATCACGGGAATCATCGAAACGCATCTGAATGCCGACTTCGTATCCGGCCATATGGAGTTGAGAGAGCTGACGGGGGCGACGATTTACATCACAAAACAGGCAAACGCCGAATTCGAGCATTACGCCGTGGATGATGAAGAGGAATTCACCATCGACACCCTGCTCTTTAAAATGCTCGATACGCCGGGCCACACACCGGACTGCTCAATATTCATCGTCTCCGATCTCGAGCGCGGCAGGGAACCGGCGCTGGCCTTCACAGGAGACACGCTTTTGGTGGGAGATGCCGGCCGTCCCGATCTTTTCCCCGATATCAAGGAAGAGCTTGCATCGAAGCTCTATAAAAGCCTCCGCCGGATCGAACAGCTGCCCGATAACATCGAGCTCTATCCAGCCCATGGCGCGGGCTCCCTCTGCGGAAAAGCCCTTTCTTCGAAGCTGTCCTCCACCATCGGAACGGAGAAGCTGCACAATGCTGCGATCCTGAAGCATCCGGAAGGGGAATTCATCAAGAGTTTTTTGGAAGGCATGCCCGAAGCGCCGGATCACTTCTCCCGGTGCTCCGAGATCAACAGAAAAGGCGCGCCTGCCGTATCGAAGCTCCATAAGCCCGTCGGCTATGCACCGGAAGAGTTCCTGAAGCTGAGCCGCAACGGCTACGCGGTGGTCGACACCCGGGATCAGCTGGCTTTTGCCGCCGCCCACGTTCCGGGCTCGTACGGTCTGAGCCTCAAGGGGAACTTCGCCACCTTCTCCGGCTGGGTGCTGCCCCCCGACGCACCGCTGCTGCTCGTACTTGAAACACCGGACGGCATGCCCACCGTTCTCAAGGCCCTGTATAACGTCGGCCTTGACAACGTGGCTGGGTACTTGGAAGGAGGCATGGACGCCTATGCCTCCAGCGGTCTGGAAACAGCGCGGGTCGAGAGCATTTCCGTCTCCGAGGCGAAGGATCGGTTTGAAAAGGGCGAGATCTTACTTGTGGATACCAGGCTCAAAAGCGAATGGGATGCCGGGCACATTGAATGCACCGTGCACATACCAGCACCTGATGTACGTAAGAAGTATCAAAGCCTCATGGGAGATAAGCCCGTGGCCTTCATATGCAATTCCGGCAATCGGTCCCTATTGGCCAGCAGCTTAATGCTGAATCTAAGCGGTATGAAGAATGTTATCAACGTCATCGGCGGCACCACTGCCTGGATAAATCTTGGCTATCCCACGATACAGGAGGGATGATATGGACATCGCGCGCCTCCTCTTCGTTGATCTTTGGCCTTGGTGGCTGGGTGGCATCGCAATCGGCTTGCTGGTCCCGCTGATGTATTTTTCCCTGAATACCGCGTTGGGCGTATCCACCGGATACGGCAACCTTGTAAAGCTCCTCCTGCCGAAAACGAAGCTGCGATGGTTGAACACGGAAACCTATAAAGACATAGTTAACTGGCGGTTCATCTTCATTGTCGGCATGGTCTCAGGCGGCTTTCTCTCCGCCCGCGTCTCCGGCATGCCGCTGACAACGAATCTCATGGGATTTTTCACTGAACGGACAGACTGGCCGACGCTCGCGTACATGCTTTGGTTCTTTGCCGGCGGCGCAATGCTGGGGCTCGGAGCGCGTCTTGCCGGCGGCTGCACCTCCGGTCATTGCATCCACGGACTAGCCACTCTGCAGAAGTCGAGCCTTGTCGCCACGATATTTTTCCTGCTCTTTGGCGTACTAGGTACCTGGGCGATCAGAATGCTCGTGCTCGGAGGCGTTTGATATGCTGAGAAACATCGCCTATCTTTTTGCTGGCATATTCTTCGGATTTGCGCTCAGCCGTTCCGGGGCTTCTGATTATGATTTCATCTATCAGATGTTTACCGGCGAGAACCTGAAGTTGGCCC
>CAZVHV010000285.1:0-2383 GCA_964627025.1 uncultured Oscillospiraceae bacterium
TTCATCGCCGTACAGGTACTTGATATGATTGGGGTAGTTGATTTCAACGACGTTGTAGCCGTTGACGTTGATTTCCTCCACGTTGGGGTCATGAAGATAATCCGTGAGGACGCCAAGCCCGGCCATGTCCTGATAGATTTTCTCAACAAGCGCCGCATGGTCGAATGCGCTTCCGGCCTGCGCCTCCACGCAGTATTTGAGAATGAGCGTTTTCAGGGTTTGGGCGGCGTCGGCGCTGCCGAGAGCCGAAGAAAGCTCCTGAGAGTGCTTTGCTGCAATGATGGAGCGCACATTTTCAAGGAGCTTTGGGTAGTCAAAGCCACCGCCGTCCTGTTCCTGCGCCGTCTGCGTCGCTTGCAGGATAGAAAGGTATTCATACGCCGTGATGCTCATAGGCTCACCGCCTTGTAGAGTATATTGATTGCTTTGGCATAGGCCCGGCCCTTTCTCCCTGAGAGGCCAAACAAAAGCCTCCTTTCGTTCTGGAAAAGCGGAGCCTCGCGGATATATGGGATTTTTATTTCAGGCGTACATTTCAGGAGCTTATACATGGCGGTGTAATCAAGGCCCGGTATGACCTCAGAGCCGACATACAGGGTTTTGCTCTGCGCCACCTGCAACGCCTTTTTGTTGGCTCTGTGCCAGAGGACGCCGGAAGTGTGACCGCCCGCGCACAGAAAAACCTTATCCGCGCGGTTCAGCGCCCAAGCGGAAAACAGGTCGTTTGTTTCGGACAGGCAATCCACAAGCACCACATAAAAGGTGAGCCGGGCAAGCTCCAAAAGCGTTTTGACCTGTTCGCCGGAATAGTCGCCGTCAAGGGCGCTGGCTGCGGAAGGGGTCGCAAGCACATAGAATAGTTCATCCGCTTTGAATACGGTCTGCCGGAGGGGAACACCACCCCGGAGTGCCGCGCTTAGGCTGTTTTCCTCCGGGATTTTTACGCCGAGAAATGCGGAAAGCTCGCTGTAGGCCACGGGGGAAATGAGGCACACGGACTGATCGCCCCGGCTGACGGCATAGGCAAGATTGACCGCGAGAGTGGTTTTTCCGGTCTGAGGTGCGCCCCAAATCGGGCAAATGCTCATCGCCGCGCCTCCGTTTCCCGCAGGATCAGGTGCATGGATTCATCCTTTTCCAATCCGATCAGTACCTTGGCTTGCTGCTCGTTTACGGTGAAAACTACATACGCGGGGGCAAGGTCGTAGTCTGCGGGATCGGCGTCGAGATTTGCCGCAAGTTCGGCGTCCAAATCGTCCAGAGAGACGAGCTTGCCGTTGAGTACCTTATATACGGAAACTGCGGTCAGGGCAACGCTTGCCACGGCAGAGCCGCTTTCATCGGTGTAGCCGTAAACGTCCACGGTATCGCCGGAGCGAAGAATACCGGCAAGGCCGGAGGATTCGGACGGTAGGGCGATGGTCAGAAGATATGTCCCGTCAGATAGGCCGTAACCGTTTTGTGCCTTGCTTTCCTCGAAAGCATCCGGGGTCATGAAGCGCTCGCGCCAGAGATATTCACCGGCGTAGGTTGTGCCTTCGGCAACAAGGCCAATGATTTCGGATTTGTCTGTCACAACGGCATCCGACAGGCCGTAGGAGCCAATTTCCGCGACGGTTAGCATATCTTCCGTAATGACCGTGCCGTATTCCACGGTCTGTCGGAGCTTTACGATTTCCGTTGTGCCGGACTGTGCGCCGTATAACCGGGGCAGCAGCCCGAACGCAAGCGCCCCGGCCATCAGCAGGCACATTGCGCCGATAAAGAGCTTGTTTCTGAAAAGTTTGAGCAAATATGTTCACCTCGATTTCTGCCGTCACCGTTTCTCATGAGACGGCGGTTTTTTCTTTGTAGGAGAGAGCTTTTCGTCCTTTTCCTCATTTTTTTCAAAAAAAGGTGTAGGACGGTTTCCTTGCTGTCCATATACATTTTCTGATAATCTGAAATGTTACTGCGCTCCTTTCCTTTGTTTTCTGCACGGCCCTTACCTAAATAGTAGGATGATATTCGACATGGTTGCAGTGATTCCGCTCTGTAACGGCATTCTTGGTGCCGCGCCCCAGGGGGCGACGATGTAAGAGAGAGATCGTTCCATGCAAAATAGCTCCTATGTAGACCAAAGCACAAACCCGGTCTTTGATGAAACTCGGCTTTGGTATAGCAACCCTGTAAAATGACCGGACTTGCGCCTTGGTATATATGAAATGCCTTTATTTGTCCTCGACACCCCAAGACATAGGGAAGTCATCAGGCGGCGGTCTGCTTAACCGCTCCACGGGAATTGCACCCCTCCGAGGATCGCTCCAAGCTGCCCTCATTGCGTGATCCCCCGGCCAAGGGGGGCTGTGACTGGGCAGGAGTATCGCCCCATTGCCTATCATCG
>CAZVHV010000286.1:0-2373 GCA_964627025.1 uncultured Oscillospiraceae bacterium
ACGAATGGGGCTATTCCAACAAGGTGGTCGACCTTATCTTCTATATGTACGGCGTCGATCACAAATAATCATTTACCTATCGTATCCTTTCCATTTCAGGGGGGCGCTGCCATCGGCAGCGTCCCCTCTTTTCATACTATAGATACCATATTTCCACGCTTCAGATTGTCGAATTTTGGCTGAAAATTTTTTTCTTGACAAAACGTCTTCGAGCGTTATACTGTATATATCGCATATGCACAGTATAACGCATCCGGCAGGAGGCAGTCCATGGACATCATCATCAGCAATTCCGGCGACATTCCGATCTACGAACAGATCACACGGCAGATGAAGGCGCTCATTCTGCGGGGTGAACTGCCCGCAGGGGAGGCGCTGCCCTCCCTGCGTCTTCTGGCGCGTGAGCTGCGCGTCTCGGTGATCACCACCAAGCGGGCGTATGAGGAGCTCGAGCGGGAGGGCTTTCTCACCTCTGTGCCCGGCAAGGGGTGTTTCGTGGCGCCGCAGAATCCGGAGCTCGCGCGGGAGGATACCCTGCGCCGGGCGGAGGAGCATCTGGCCCGCGCGGCCGAGACCGCGCGGCTGGGCGGCGTGACCCTCGCGGAGCTCCAGCAGATGCTCGCCATCCTGTATGAAGAAAGGTGATACTATGGAAACTGCCATCGAAGTGACCGGTCTGACCAAGGATTACGGCTCGTTCCGGCTCGACAACGTGAGCTTCACCGTCCCGGGCGGCTCTGTCATGGGCCTCATCGGGGAAAACGGCGCGGGCAAATCCACCGTCATCAAGTGCCTTCTGGGTCTCGTCCGCCCGGACGGGGGCAGCATCCGGCTGCTGGGGAACGACCCGGCCCGGGAAGGGCGCGCGGTCAGGGAGGACATCGGCGTGGTGCTGGACGAGAGCACCTTTCACGACAGCCTGCGGGCGCACGAGGTAGCCGCCATCCTGTCCAGGGTCTATCAGCGCTGGGACGGGGCTCTGTTTGACCGCTACCGGAAGCAGTTCGAACTGCCCGCCGACAAAACCGTCAAGGAATACTCGCGCGGCATGAAGATGAAGCTCTCCATCGCCGCGGCGCTGGCCCACCATCCCCGGCTCCTGCTGCTCGACGAGGCCACGGGCGGGCTGGACCCCGTGGTGCGGTCGGAGATTCTGGACGAATTCCTGAACTTCATCCAGGATGAGGAGCACGCCATCCTGGTCTCCAGCCACATCACCAGCGACCTGGAAAAGGTGGCCGACTATGTGACCTACCTCCACAGGGGGCGGGTGACCCTCTCCGGCCCGCGGGACGCCCTTCTGGAGGAGCACGGGCGCCTGGCCTGCACCAGGGCCGACCTGGCAGACATCGAGCCCCGCTATCTGGTCGGCACTCGCGTCAGCCAGTTTTCCTGCGAGGCGCTCATCCGGAACAGGCGGGAGTTCCGCGCCTGCTATCCGGGTCTGACCGTGGACCCGGTGACGCTGGAGGATTTGATGATATTTACCACAAGGGGGGATCAGCAATGAACGGCCTGCTGTTCAAGGATATCCTTATTCTGCGCAGGGTACTCAAAAGCTACTTTTTGGTCCTGTGCTTCTATCTCCTGCTCACCGCCGCGGGCGCATTTGACAGCACCATGATCTCCGGCTTTATCGCTCTGTTCATCATGATGCTGCCTATCTCCTCCTTCGCGTACGACGAGCTGGCCAGGTGGGACCGCTTTGCCGCCGTGCTCCCCGCCGGCAGGCGCGGTGTGGTGGACGCCAAATATCTGCTGGTCCTCTTTCTCGGGGGCCTGTCCCTGGCTCTGCTGGCTCTTTTCAGCTTTATTTTATGGATGGTCAGGGGCGGCAGCCTGGGCGACATGCTGCTGACCGGGCTGTGCTGCGTGGCGGCCGGCCTGCTGATGAGCAGCCTGCTCCTCCCGTTCCTCTTCCGGTTCGGCGCGGAAAAAGGCCGGCTCATGGTGATGGCCATCGGCGCGCTTCTCTTCCTGCTCGTCTTCGGCGCGGCAAAGCTGCTCTACAAAGGCGGGCTGGCCAGGGTGCCCGCCTGGTCTGCGGCCCTCCTGCCGCCGGTCCTGATCGCGGCGTCCGCGCTGGCGCTGTTCGTCTCTTATCGGGTCTCCCTGCACATTTTTCTGAACAAGGAATTGTAATGAAAAGAGCCCTTCCCCGTGGGGAAGGGCTCTTTTCGCACCCGTTTCTGTCATTCCAGGTTCATCTTCCGCTTCCGGTCGGAGGAGTAGGCGAGCTTTTCGGCCAGCGCCGCGCGGTCGCCCCGCTCGAGCACCTCGCGGTAGGCCTTCAGGTTGTCCTCCAGGTTGCGGATCACCTTCGTCAGCGCGGGCGCGTTCAGGGAAAACAGCTGCGTCCACAAGTCCACATCC
>CAZVHV010000287.1:0-2370 GCA_964627025.1 uncultured Oscillospiraceae bacterium
GGGCTTTTGCACCATCATCCGCTCAAAGGGGCTGTCGGTGAAAAAGGTCATTCGTCCTCACGCTCCGTTTCTTCGTCGGGCGATTCCGGTTCATCCTGCGGCTCGGTTTTTTCTTCCGTATCCTCATCTTCCAGAAAATCGTATTCATCCGCGTCCTTTTCATTTTTCGCAGGGGGCTTTGCCTTGCGGAGCTTGAGAAATAAAATCACAACGCCGACAATGACCACCAGAAGGATGATAACAGCGGTCATTTTTACAGTGCTGTTCTGATTTCCGGTCTGCGATGTTGCAGATGTCCCGGTTGTGGATGCAGCCGGAGCGGAAGACGTTTCCGCAGCAGAGGATGCTTCCGGGGTAGACGATGCTTCCGGTGCCTGTGTATTCTCGGCGGCATCCGTCGTGGCTGTGGAACTGCCGCTGTCCTCGCTGTCGCTTTGTGTCAGAGAGAGCAGGTCCTTTGTGGTTACGGTATCCAGAAAATACACGTTATCGCCGGTTTTCTGCTTGTCTATAATCAGGTAAAATACGTTGCCGTCCGACGTTTTAATGGTCAGGAACTCTTTGCCGTCCCCATTGGTCGTATCGCTGACGACGGTGCCGGTGCCGTCCGGTGCCGAAGTGGTGGAGGTCGATGTATCATTGGTGGCAAGGGCGCTTACGGAAAAAGCCGCCATGCAGAGCATGACGGCCAGAAACGTTGCAAAAATGCGTGCCGGTTTAGTCCTCATTTTTCGTATCCTCCTGTACGGGCGAGCCGATTTTTTCATAGTATGCCTGAATCAGCGCGGCCAGCTCCTGCGGCTGCATACCAGCGTCCCGCACCAGCCCGACGATATCGGTGTTCTCCAACTCGGTTTTCTGCTGTTCCAGCTCCCGAACATGGTCTTGAAGCTCGGATATTTTCTTCCTCGCTTTCTCCAGTTCCGTTTCTATTTTTCTGATTTTAAGGTTCATAATGATGCCTCCATTTATCGGGCGGGTAAACGCCCGTAACTATAAAAGTGTGATTGCCAGTAGCTTGTTTTGAGGTTCGAATAGCCGATGGGATCTCCCGCTGCGATCATCATGCCGTTCCCAACGTAGATACCCACATGGGATACGCCGTCCGTATCGTAGGTATGTTCAAAGAATACGAGGTCGCCCGGTTTGGCGTCAGCCGCCGAAACAGGAGTGCAGATATTATACAGTCCCTGCGCACCCAGCCGCCCCAAATTCCAGCCGCTGTGATTGATGACCCAGGATACAAAACCCGAACAGTCAAATGAGGTCGTCGGATTGCTGCCGCCCCAAACGTACGGGTAGCCAAGATACTTTTCCGCCTCTTTCATCATGGCAGCGAATTGTTCGTCCTTCAGCGCCTCCGGCGGAATGTCGTAATCGGTGTAATCCTTTTTCGTGGAGGCATTGGGATACGCCGAAGTGGGAAACAGATCGGACCGGTTTCCAAGGGTGGATATGTACATCGAGTACAGTCCAACTTTATCCTCGCTCATAATGAATACCGGAAGATGGGACAGGTTTTCATTGTGCAGAGTCACAGTACAGACTGTGTATTCCGACTCGCCGCTGGTTTCCGTTGTCACGGTCTGCGACAGTTGGTACTGCTTTGAGAACAGCATGGACAGCGTGTCCTGAACCTCGTCCAACGTCCACTCGCCGCCGTACCACGCGGTGAGAATAGAAATGAGCACATAGGGGTCGTGACCGATCTTGTCAAGGTCATAACGGTATTCGTCATAGCCGGGGTGAAGCGTTTCATAGTTGTCCGCTTCGTTCTGAAGCTCTGTTTCCATTACGGCGTAAGCGGCCTCCGCGCCCAGCATGGCCTCATCCGTCGAGGGATAGGTGGAAATGGTAACGCCGGACAGCCCGCCCTCCAGCAAAATAAAGTTGGAGGATATGCAGTTCAGAAAAAGGGCGAGCACCATAAAAATGCCTATTGCGATGAGAACGCCTCTGTGGTGCCGTGCAATATATGTTGCCGCCCGTTTGCTCTCTTGTGCCGCCGTCTTTACCGCTTTTGCGGCGTTTTCAGCGGCTTTGCCTGTATAGCCTGCCGTCTGACCGGCCCGCTTTGCGGCGGCGTACTGCTTTTTTACTGCCCGCTTTTGCTGCCAGTGGGAAATTGGATTGCCAGAAAGCTGCGGGTTGCCCTGCACAGCCTTTTTTTGTAAATAGCTGAGGTTGGCACGGTCAAGCCGCTGTTCCGCTTTGGCGGCGTTTCGGTAGGGAGTGAGCCGGTGTGAACGATATGCGCTCCGACCGACGCGGGCCGAAAGCTCGGCTGTTTCCTCGCTTTTGTGCGCGGCTTCCACACCCACGTTTTCATCCTCAGACTGCCGGATTTCTCTGTGGAACTGCCGTCGCGGT
>CAZVHV010000288.1:0-2337 GCA_964627025.1 uncultured Oscillospiraceae bacterium
GTCGCAGTGCGCCACGGCCTTGCAGCCGGCGGGCAGCCCCAGCCCCTCCCCGGAAGCGCCCATGCTCCAGGGGACGTTGTACATCCTCTGCTCGACAATGGCCGCGAAGTGCAGCATGACGATGCCGAGGTTGAGCTTCTGGTTCATTTCGTCGGTGCAGTCGTCCGGCTTGGAGATGAGGATGATCTTGCCGCCGTCGATCACGAAGCCGTACGGCTGGCGGTTCAGATAGCTCGGCGAGAGGCTCGCGCCGTAGAAGGCTCTCCACAGCGTGCGGTCCATGTCCCCGATCAGCTCGTACAGGCCGGCGCTCTCGCCCCACTTGCCGACGGACACCATATCCTCGATCCCGAGCTTGGGCGCGTAGTATCCCCGCTCGGTGCAGACGTCGATGTTCGACATGTTCTTGATATTGAGGCGGATATTCCGGGAGGTCTTGGCCCCGTGTCCGAAGGCGACGATGGCGCAGACATTCTTGTCGGACGAGATCGCGAGCTCGTCCTTGATGAGGTCGCTGTCATAAAACGTGATCCAGCAGGTGTTGAGATTCAGCTCGGTCATTTTGAGCACCAGGTCCTCGGTGATGTAACCGGCGTTTTCCACCGCGTACTCCGCGTCCTGCGACAGGAGCACAAGATAGCAGGGCGCGCCGATCATGAAGTTCTGATAGCCCGCCGAGCCCTCGAGCCGCTCCTTGACATCGCTTCCGAAAATCCGCATCTCAACGTCGATGGATGGGATCAGTCTTTTGCAGTCTGTCGCAAAATAATGCCTGATCTCGTCCAAGGTCCAGGCCGGAACGGGGGTGTCGAGAAACGCCCTCACTGATTTCCGGTTTTGTATCATTGCACAGTAATCCATAAAATCGCCCCTTCCAATATCATTGTCATGTGTTTCCGGTTGTACTTTCCTCATATCCGCCCCGGAGCGGCCCCGTCATCAGGGTCTTCCTGTTGCTGTAAGTACCAAAATTAACGATCTGATTATCACATATTCAGTATAACATCGCTATAATTAATAGTCAATGTAATTGCGCACTACCCGGAAGACCGTCTAAACGCAGGAAAAAAATCCCCGAAGCCGTTGCGGCTCCAGGGATTTTTCCATGTTTTGCTCCGATGCGGCCGGGAAAGCCGCGCGCGGAATTCAGCCCTTCAGCAGCCCCGAGAGTTCCGGATGCTCCCGGAACCATCTGACGGCGTAGGAGCAGGTGACCACCGCCTTGAGATTTTGGGACTGGAGCTCCCGGACGACGGCGCTGGTCAGTTCGGACGCCACGCCGTGGCCGCGCAGGGACCTGTCCACATAAGTGTGGTTGATGCAGACCGTATCTTCCGCGATCGCCGGGAACGTGACCTCGGCGACGGTCCGTCCGCTTTCATCTTCCGCGAAGATGCGGTGTCTTTCGTGCTGAAACTTCATCGTATCACCTCGTGGCTATTATAGCACGTTTTTGCCGCGGGTAAAGGCAAAGCCGCGGCGCCCCTGAAACGCTTTATTTCGCGCGGGACGCGTCCCGCGGAGAGACCGGGACCGGACGCAGGGCGCGCCGCGGCGCGCGCGCACCCGTCAGACCGAGCCAAAGCCCCGCGCCGAGCAGCCCGCCGAGCAGGATTCCCAACATATGCTTCACCCTCCCTTTCGTTGCAAATACCTTGTCATGGTCCGATTATAGCCGAAACCGCACCCGCGGTATGTGACGATGTCACAGTGGCGCCGGCCGCAGTCGGAAATTTCCATGACTAAAATCAAAAATCCGCCGTATATTAATCGAGGAAGGAGGCTGTGATATGGGCATCATCGGCTGGATCATCATCGGCGCGCTCGCCGGATGGATCGCAAGCGGGATCACCGGGAACAACAGGCGGATGGGCGCGGGCGCAAACATCCTGGTCGGCATCGTCGGCGGCCTGATCGGCGGGTTCGCCATGAATCTGATCGGCGGCACCGGCATCACAGGTTTTAATCTCTGGAGCCTGCTCGTTTCGGTCATCGGCGCCGTGATCCTTCTCTGGATCGTCAACGCGTTTCAGCATAAGACATGACCCCCGTCCCCGCAGGGTAACGATAAAATCCCCGGAGCCGCACGGCTCCGGGGATTTTTCTGGTGACTCGTCGGAGATTCGAACTCCGGACCCATTGCTTAAAAGGCAATTGCTCTGCCAACTGAGCTAACGAGTCATGCAAACGGGGCGGATAGTCTGGCTGGGATGGCAGGGCTCGAACCTGCGAATGCGGGAGTCAAAGTCCCGTGCCTTACCACTTGGCTACATCCCACCGGAGACCCCAGGGATGGGAAGAACCGGAGCGCCCGCTCCGGCCCTTCCGCCTTGAGAA
>CAZVHV010000289.1:0-2327 GCA_964627025.1 uncultured Oscillospiraceae bacterium
GGATGTTAGGGAAAAAGCGCGGCGCATCCCTGTTTTCCAAAGAAGAACCGGCTGGAAAAGCCCTCCCTCAAGAGCCGGCCGTCTCCCCAAATCCGGATCTTCCCCCCGATGCCAACACGGTCCAAATGGTGGTGCTGGGAGAAACCTATGGGCCGAAGCTTCCGGAAAACCTTACCCAGTATTCCTCCTACGACGGCACGATCCCCCAGGAGATGCGGGAAAAGCCTAAGCACACTTTAACTATGGAGGTCACGACAGGGCATCGTGCGCAAGCCCTGTTTTTCACGCCGGAAAATGACGGACGGGATTTCTCGTCGGTGCTGGCCGATGTGCAGGAATACATCTCTTCGAAATATTCCACCCTGATCACAGATGGTGATGGGGACGCCAAGGAGCAGATCAAGCGATACATTATAAAATATGTGCAGGACCACCGGATCGCGGTGCATGGGCTGTCAGGGGAAAAGCTTGCGGACGCCTTATACACCGAAATGGCGGAGTTCGGTTTCCTCACCAAATACATCTTCGGCAGCGGTATTGAGGAAATCAATGTCAACAGCTGGCGGGACATCGAGGTGTTGTACTCCACAGGGCAGCTGGTCAAGCTGGAGGAACGGTTTGACAGCCCCGACCACGCCGTCAATGTCATCCGCAGAATGCTGCATTTGTCGGGCATGGTGCTGGACAACGCCAGCCCCGCGGTACTGGGGCATTTGTCGAAAAATATCCGCATCGCGGTGTTAAAAACGCCGCTGGTGGACGAGGATGTGGGTATTTGCGCCTCTATCCGAATCGTCAATCCCCAGCGCATGGGCAAGGAAGATTTTATCAGGGGCGGCACAGCCACCGGGGAGATGATGGACTTTCTCGCCGAGTGCCTGCGCTACGGCGTTTCCATCTGTGTGGCGGGCGCCACCGGCTCTGGCAAGACCACGGTGGCCGGATGGCTTTTGACTACCATCCCGCACAATAAACGTATCTTCACCATCGAAAACGGCTCCAGAGAGCTGGATCTCGTGCGGGAACAGGGCGGCCGGGTGTGCAACAGCGTGATCCACACCATCACCCGTGAGAGCGAAAACGAAAAGCAGAACATCGATCAGGAGGATTTGCTGGACATCGCCCTTCGGTTTCACCCCGATGTAATCTGCGTCGGGGAGATGCGCTCCGCCGAGGCGTATACCGCCCAGGAAGCGGCCCGCACCGGCCATGCCGTTTTATCAACCGTCCACTCCAATTCCTGTGAGTCCACCTGGCGGCGCATCGTCACGCTTTGCAAACGCAAATACGACATGGAGGACGACACCCTGATGGATCTCGTGACCGAGGCGTTTCCCATTATCGTGTTTGCCAAGCAGCTCGAGAACAAGGAGCGCAAGCTCATGGAGATCATGGAGTGCGAGGCCCTCCCGGACGGCTCCCGCCGCTACAACACCCTCTACCGCTATACCATCACAGAAAACCGCATGGAAAATGAGGACTTCATCATCAGCGGCCATCACGAAGCGGTAACGCCCATTTCCAAAGGACTGCAAAAGCGGTTCATCGAAAACGGGATGCCGAGGGATGTTCTCGATAAGCTGATCGGAAAGGAGTGTGAATCCGCATGAATACCTTGCTACTGGCCGCCTGTATCGGCATGGCGGCCGGCTTTTTTATTTTACTGCGCCTTTCGCCGATGGAGCTTGCCGAGTCGGTATTCCGCAGCCTGACCGCAAGGCCCAAAAGCCTCCGCGATGACATCAACGAAAGCACCCGGCGAAAGAAGAAATCCCTCATCCGCAGGGAGATCGACGATGCGCGAAATATCCTGAAGATGACCGGCCGGGAGCAAAAGTTCCCGGCTGTCTGCTCCATGTCCCTGCTGCTGTTTACGACGGGGGCGGCCGCGGCTGTCCTGATGGGCAACCTCTTTCTTTTGCCCGTACTGGCGGTAGGGATGATGTTCGTGCCCTTTTGGTATATCAAGCTGACGCAGACCCATTACAAGCGGGATATTGCGGCCGAGCTGGAAACGGCTCTGTCGATCATCACCACGGCCTATCTGCGAAATGAGGATATTCAAACCGCCGTTTCGGAGAATATGGCCTATCTCAATCCGCCCGTCCTGTCCGTGTTCAGGGACTTCCTTGCCCGTATCCGTTTGGTGGACCCGGACATTGCCGCCGCGCTGCAGGACATGAAGCTGAAGATTGAAAACGATGTGTTCCGGGAGTGGTGCGACGCGCTCACGGCATGTCAATTCGACCGGGGCCTGAAAACCACCCTGACGCCCATTGTGGCGAAACTCAGCGACATGAGGGTGGTGAATGGAGAACTGGAAAACC
>CAZVHV010000290.1:0-2312 GCA_964627025.1 uncultured Oscillospiraceae bacterium
CTACACGGCGGGCACCGTGGCCCAGGTCCCGCACAACCTCCTCTCCTCCGGGCGCACCATGTCGGTCCATATGTACGCGCTGTGGAACGAAGGCTTCAACACCGAGCAGTCCTACGCCACGGCGGTGATCCTGCTGCTCATCGTCGTCCTTCTCAACGCCCTGTCGGCTTTTATCGCAAAGAAGATCGTGAGGAAATGACATTGGATAAATTGGATAAAATAAGCATTGAACATCTTAATCTCTTTTACGGCGAGTTTCAGGCGCTCAAGGACATCAACCTGAACCTTCCGGAGCGGGAGATCACCGCTTTCATCGGCCCTTCCGGCTGCGGCAAGTCCACCCTCTTAAAATCCCTGAACCGGATGAACGATCTGGTGGAGGGCTGCCGGATCGAAGGAAAGGTACGGCTGGACGGCGAGGACATCTACCACGGGATGGACGTCAACTCCCTGCGCCGCCGGGTGGGAATGGTCTTCCAGAAGCCCAATCCCTTCCCCATGAGCGTCTATGACAATGTGGCCTACGGGCCCCGCACCCACGGCATCCACTCCAAGGCAAAGCTGGACGAGATCGTCGAACGCTCCCTCCGCTCGGCCGCCATCTGGGACGAACTCAAGGACCGTCTGAAGAAAAGCGCCCTCGGCCTCTCGGGCGGACAGCAGCAGCGGCTCTGCATCGCCCGCGCGCTGGCGGTGGAGCCTGAGGTGCTGCTCATGGACGAGCCGACCTCGGCCCTCGACCCTATCTCCACCGCGAAAATCGAGGAATTGGCCATGGAGCTCCGCCGGGACTACACCATCATCATCGTTACCCACAACATGCAGCAGGCAGTACGTATTTCCGATCGGACGGCATTTTTCCTGCTCGGAGACGTGGTCGAGTACAATACCACCGAGCATCTCTTCTCCATGCCGGAAGACAAGCGCACCGAGGATTACATCACAGGGAGGTTTGGTTGAGATGAGAAGCAAATTTGATGAACAGCTGGCGCTCCTGCGCGAAGAGCTTACCGCCATGGGAGCGCTGTGTGAGCAGGCCATCGCCCTCTCCACCAAAGCGCTGCTGACGGAGAACAACCAGCTTGCCAAAGAGGCCATGCACGTCGAAGAGGAGATCGACCAGAAGGAGCGGGACATCGAGACCCTCTGCCTGAAGGTCCTTCTGCAGCAGCAGCCGGTGGCCAGCGACCTGCGCCAGGTCTCGGCCGCCCTCAAGATGATCACCGATATGGAGCGCATCGGCGACCAGGCCTCGGATATCGCCGAGATCGTCACCGTCGCGGCCATCCACAATATGGAGGACACCGCGGAAATCGGCAACATGGCCCGGGCCACCATCAAGATGGTCACCGAAAGCGTGGACGCTTATGTAAACGGCGATACCGCCCTTGCCCGCGCGGTGATCGCCTATGACGACGTGGTGGATCAGCTTTTCGACAAGATACGCTCCTCCCTGATCGCCTTTATCGCGCAGCACCCGGAAAACGGCGCGGGCGCCATTGATCTTTTGATGATCGCAAAGTATTTTGAGCGGATCGGCGACCACGCGGTCAACATTGCCGAGTGGGTGCTCTTCTCGGTCACCGGACTCCACAAGGGAGAAGTCCCCACCGCCTGACGGCCCATAAGGGTCGGTCTTCGGTCGGAAAGAGAGGCGGGGAGCGCACGCTCCCCCCCTCTCATTCCGGCCTTTTCCATTCAGCCGCCCAGCGTGTCGTCCCAGTCCAGGTTCCACCGTATCGCATCGAGGAAATGCGACGTTTGAAAGTCCGGCCAGTAGTCCTCAACGATATAGAAGTCGGCATAGACCGACTGCGCGGGCAGAAACCCGCTCAGCCGCCTGCGCCCGCCCCACCTTATAATAAGGTCAAGCCGCGGGATTTCGTGGGACGCCAGGCATTTCTCCTCCGCCAGATGATGCAGATCCCACTCCCAGTCGTAATTGACGAGGAAATTGAGGTTGATCAGCCCCCGCCCGAAATGGACCCTGTGGTTGGCATACTGCTTCAGCGCATCCGGAAAAGCCACGGACTGGGTATTGCCAATGACCAGCAGATTTGCATCCCGTCCGCTCAGGAGCTCGACCGCATCCACGCAGGCTTTGGTGAACGCCTCCCTCTGTTCCTTCTCCCGCTTGTTGTTATCCTTGGTGAACCCGTAAAACGTGGCCTCCTTCACTCCATATTCCAGCAGCATCTCGTACAGCTGAAATCCCGGGGCAATCCCGTGCGCGTACCCGTCCTTCTTCTGATATCCCCTTTCCTGCGCCCATCTTCTGTTTCCGTCCGGGATAATGCCAATGTGCTTCGGTA
>CAZVHV010000291.1:0-2293 GCA_964627025.1 uncultured Oscillospiraceae bacterium
CGTAGGGATCTTTCATTTCGAGAAGCCGGATGCGGGTGCCGGGCGGGAACTGTTCCCGCATGAATTCCGCCCATTTCGGATGCTGTTTCATTTAGATTCCTCCCATCTGTGTAATTCCGGGCTGCTGACCTTCGGAATCAGCCCTGCTCAGATCCTGGTTCCAAAGCTCACACATCGCGTCAAACGCCGCGCTGTTCTGGATCGGGCAGCTCTGGCTGTTTGTCTTGGTCCATTCGATGTACTGGCCGAAGTCCATGCCGCGCTCCAGCAGCATTTGGGCAGCTTCCGTATTGCCGCTGTTGATGCATGCATGGAGCGCCTCGTAATGATCGAGGCCAACCTCCATACCCTGCTCCAGCAGACGCGTGACCGCCCACGGGCTCTGCCGGAAAGCGAAAATCACGTCCGGCGCGGCCTCATCCGCGTGAATTCCTTTCTTCACCAGTTCTGAGGCCGTCGTATAATCCTCCTTGAGAGCCGCTTTGCGGAGCAGCCAGGGCGAGGCGCCGCCGATCTGCTCCGGTGCGGCCTGCTTCAGGAGTGTTTTGGCGATATGATTTTTTTCGTCATAGGCGTGGAGGATCACATCGCCGTAATACGTTTCGGGAAGCCCGGCGACGCTATGCTCGGCCTGGTCATAGAGCAGCCTTACCTTTTCGATATCTCCTGTGGCAACGGCAATCTTGCTTGCCGCCAGGTATTGCTCCGCGGTCAGCTCTTTTGCGTCGGCAAGCAGAAGCATCGTCATCTTTCTGCCGACCGCGCCCGGTCTGCCTGCGGCGCGGAGCAGTAAATCGGCCGCCTGATCCGGCACCCTGGGATACGCCGATTGAAATGCCGGCAGGTCGCCGTCCTCAATAGCCAGCACCGCCATGTCGTAGTCGCTGATTTCCAGCGGGCGCTGACCCACCTCGTTGATAAACTCGGTAATGCTGCCGGTCAGGCGGCGCAGGAGCCGCTCCACGACGGCAAATTCCTCCTTCAGCCTGCCGCGGTGTTCCGCCAGACTGTCGATGAGCTGCCGCTGTTCCTCCCGGTTTAAGTGCATCACCATGCTGTTGGGACTATTCGGCCCTCCGAGCCGGATATATCGGGCATATGTGCCGCCGTCGCCGTTGAATGCCTTTGTGACGGCGGAGGCGATCAGGTACATGCGGTCAAGGTCGCTGCCGGTTTCTCCGAGGGTTTTCCCGGTGATAAAGTTCTTCGTGACGCTTTCCTGTTTCTGCTTGTCATACCATTTCAGGTAGACGTCCAGGTAGACGCCCTCGCTGCCGCCGTAATCGACGGTGCAGAAAAAGCCGGCGCCTTCGGGTATTTCCTTGCCGTTTCGCCATTCATCGCTCAGCAGGAAATATTCGTCGGGCAGGTAACCGGTGCTTTCGAGCCGATACTGAAGCTCCGCAAAAACCTCCTGCGCCGTCCGCTGGCCAACGCGCCGGACCGTGCCGGGCTTTTCGGGATTGGGTTCCCATATGTCGAAGTCGATTGTTTTCATATCACATTCCTCCCATCCTCATGCCCTGATCGGGCTGTTCCGCCATGTTCATCCGCTGTACCCGCAGGTCGAAGGCGGTCAGGTACGCCTGATAATCGCCGGGGGCTGGATTGCAGCGCAGGCAGTAACGGTAGTTCTCCGTCTCCGCGACATAGCCGTAATTCTGCTGCCAGCCGCCCTCGATCTGGCCGCCGTGCCGGAAGCAGTATTCGGACATAGCGGCCAGGTCCTTCAGCGGACCGGTTTCCCGCAGCTCATTCACCAGCTCGGTCAGTTCAGCCTTGAATTCCGGGCTGTTGAGTGCTTCCTCACCCCTGGGCCACCAGGTGTGCCAGAATTCCTTGCCTTTATTGCCAAAGTCGATTCGGACATGGCCTATCGCCCCAAGCTCGGCGTCCTGTTCAGCCGGCAGGGCATAAAAAAGCCCCGCTTCCTCGGGAGAGGCGGGGCGAAGGGGAAAGCGCGGCTCAGGCTGGATCTTTTCTTTTCTGTTCATAGGCATAACTCCTTCCTTGTTTTTCAGTGACAGACGATACCACAGGCAATAGCTATCCCATTTGCATGCCGAGTGTCTGTCGGTCATGGCCTTCGACAGCGTCGATCAGCTCCGGCTCCACGCTGTCCCGCCTGACCACATAGCCTCCGGCGGTAAAAGCGCCGCCATGGTTGGCGTAATACTCGATTCCGATCCTGCTGTAGTCGAGATAAGGCCGGACGCTCTCGTCAAAAGGTTTAATGCCGCGGCTAACGAGGCCGATACCAAGCTCCCGCTCGGTGGTCACGTGGGGGACAAGC
>CAZVHV010000292.1:0-2291 GCA_964627025.1 uncultured Oscillospiraceae bacterium
TTAAATAAATATCGACGGACCATCCCGTTTTGCTCCGGTCACACGCGGCACACTCCCCCTGAAAACAAGAAAAAGCCCAGCTACTGCCGGGCTTTTTCGACGGGCTGAGCCTCCGGACGGCAGTCCGGAGGCTTTTTTTCAGTCATTTTACGCTTTGTCGTTGCAGCCCAGGACATTCACGATCTTCTTCTTTACCAGATCGCGGATATTGTCCCGTCCGGGGGTAAGATACTGGCGCGGATCAAAATGATCCGGGAACTGCGCCATATGCTGCCGGATCCCGGCGGTCATGGCAAGGCGAAGGTCAGAGTCGATGTTGATCTTGCAGACCGCCATCCGCGCCGCCTGACGCAGCATATCCTCCGGAATGCCGATGGCATCGGGCATATTTCCGCCGTTGGAATTGATGATATTCACATACTCGGGAATGACGGAGGAGGCGCCGTGGAGGACAATGGGGAATCCGGGAAGGCGCTTTTCCACCTCCTCCAGGATATCGAACCGGAGCTGCGGCTTCTGGCCGGGCTTGAACTTATAAGCGCCATGGCTGGTGCCGATGGCAATGGCAAGCGAGTCCACGCCGGTAGCCTTTACGAATTCCTCCACCTGATTGGGGTCGGTATAAGAGGAGTCGGCAGACGACACCTTGATGTTATCCTCCACGCCGGCAAGCCGGCCGAGCTCGCCTTCCACCACCACGCCGTGGTCGTGCGCGTACTCCACCACCTGGCGGGTCAGTTTGATGTTGTCGGCAAACGAATGCTTGGAGCCGTCGATCATCACAGAGGTAAATCCACCGTCGATGCAAGACTTGCATACTTCAAAGTCCTCGCCATGGTCAAGATGAACGCAAATCGGCAGCCCGGTATCTTCCAGAGCAGCCTCGATGAGTTTCATGAGATAAACATGCTTGGCATATTTTCTGGCACCGGCAGAAACCTGCAGGATCAGCGGGGCGTTGACTTCCTTCGCCGCCTCGGTGATGCCCTGGATGATCTCCATATTGTTGACATTGAATGCGCCGATCGCATAGCCGCCTTCATAGGCCTTTTTGAACATTTCCGTGGATGTAACCATTGGCATATAAAACATCTCCTTTATCATTTACCAATCGCCATGAATGGTTAAAAACAAAGACAATTAAACCTTCAGTTCAACTCCGCCGCACCCGAGTGCATCGCGATAAAACTCCAAAATCGGAGTGATATGATCAGACAAAAACTCCGTGACCTGCTGCGGGCAGCGGCCGATATAGCGCGCGGGTTCCAGATGCTCGGAAAGCTCCGCCTTGCTCATGCCAAAGGCGGGATCCTGGGCAATGAGGTCGATCAGGTTGTTGGAAAGCCCCTTATCCTTTACATTACTCCCGGCTGCGAGCGAATGAACACGAATACGCTCATGAAGCACCTGCCGGTCGCCGCCCTTTTTCACGGCATCCATCATGATATTCTCGGTTGCCATAAAGGGCAGTTCCTCAAGGACGTGCTTTTCGATAACCTTTTCGTGCACCACGAGGCTGGAAGCCACGTTCTCATAGATGTTCAGGATCGCATCCACCGCCAGGAACGCTTCCGGCACGGAAAGACGCTTGTTCGCCGAGTCGTCCAGCGTGCGCTCAAACCACTGGCTTGCGGCGGTGATGGCGGGATTCAGCGCATCCACCATGACATACCGGGCAAGCGCGCAGATGCGCTCGGAGCGCATGGGGTTTCGCTTGTAAGGCATTGCCGAAGAGCCGATCTGCTTGGATTCGAACGGCTCTTCCACCTCCTTCAGGTGGCAGAGCAGACGCATGTCGGTCGCAAATTTACTGGCCGACTGCGCGATGGCAGACAGGGTGGAGAGAACGGCGGTATCCACCTTGCGGGAGTAAGTCTGGCCCGAAACGGGGACCACACCGTTGAAGCCCATTTCGCGCGCGATGCGGCGGTCGAGCTCCTTCACCTTCTCGTGGTTTCCGTCAAAAAGCTCCAGGAAGCTTGCCTGCGTTCCGGTCGTGCCCTTGGAGCCGAGGAGTTTGAGGTTGGCGATACGGAACTCCAGTTCCTCGAGATCCATGAGCAGCTCGTTCATCCATAAAGTGGCCCGCTTGCCTACCGTAACCATCTGGGCAGGCTGAAAATGCGTGAAGCCGAGGGTGGGCAGAGATTTATAGCGCTCGGCAAAACCGGCCAGAGCGGCCAGAACGCGCACCAGCTTATCCCGTAGGATGAGCAGCCCTTCCCGCATGACGATGAGGTCGGTGTTGTCCCCCACATAGCAGCTGGTGGCGCCCAAGTGCAGGATGGGCA
>CAZVHV010000293.1:0-2290 GCA_964627025.1 uncultured Oscillospiraceae bacterium
GCGGTAAGCGGTGGAACCACACTTGCAATGATCGCGCCGCTCACCAGTTTGATATCAGCCCCATGCAGATGGAAAGCCTCCAGGATATGGACGGCATACTGATCCACGGTGCTGCTCCTGCTGGTTGCCAGTGTGGAGCGCAGCGCAAGCTTGCCGCTCCTGTCAAAAAGGCCTATAACAATGGTGGAATTTCCCACATCAATTGCAAGGACCATTGTGCCATCCTCCCCCTATCTTGTCAATCGCTTTTTTCGATGTTGCCGTCTTCTTACAGGTTCCCGCAAATGAACGCGCCCATCTGCTTCGTGCCCACGGGCACCGTTCCCTCGCCCGCCATATCCATGGTGCGCCAGCCCTCGGCCAGGGTCTTATCCACGGCCGCTTCAATCGCCGTGGCTTCGTCGGGCAGCTGGAAGGAATAGCGGAACATCATCGCGACCGACAGGATGGTGGCAATCGGGTTGGCCTTGTCCTGCCCCGCAATGTCGGGCGCCGAGCCGTGGATCGGCTCATAAAGGCCGGGCGCGGTGTCGCCGATGGAAGCCGAAGGGAGCAGGCCGATGGAGCCGGTGATCATGCTGGCCTCATCGGAGAGAATGTCGCCGAACATGTTTTCGGTGACCACGATGTCGAACTGGCCCGGGTCGCGCACCAGCTGCATGGCGCAGTTGTCCACCAGCATATCGGTATACGCAACGTCGGGGTATTCCGCCGCCAGGCGATGCATCACGGAGCGCCACAGGCGGGAGCACTCCAGTACATTCGCCTTGTCCACGCTGATGACCTTTTTCCTGCGCAGGCGGGCCAGCTCAAAGGCACGGCGGCCGATGCGCTCGATTTCCTTTTCCGAATAGGCCATCAGATCGGTGGCTTCCTCTCCCCTGTCCTCGGTCTGATAGCGGTCGCGCTTTCCGAAATAAATACCGCCGGTGAGTTCGCGCACCATCATAAGATCAATGCCCTTTTCCGCCGTTTCCTTTCTCAGTGGGCAGGCGTCGGCCAGTGCGGGGCGCAGCGCGGCGGGGCGGAGATTGGCATACAGGCCCAACTCCTTGCGGATGGTCAGAAGGCCCTTCTCCGGACGGAGGTCGGCGGGCAGCGTGTCCCACTTGGGACCGCCCACCGCGCCCAGGAGGACGGCGTCGCAGGACTTGCACTTTTCCGTAGTGCCGTCCGGATAGGGCTTGCCCACGGCGTCGGTGGCACAGCCGCCGAGCAGTACTTCTTCATACGAAAAGCTGTGGCCGAATTTCTTTCCAACCGCCTCGAGGACCAGCACGGCCTGCTCGACAACCTCGGGGCCGATGCCGTCTCCGCGGATCAGCGCAATTTTATAATTCATTTCGCAACACCTCGTGCTTTCAGTGAGTTCAGCAGCCCGCCGTTTTCGATGATCCCAGCGATAAATTTCGGGAACGGCGCCGCCTGGAATTTCGCGCCGGTGGTCTGATTCAGAATAACGCCGGACGCGAAGTCCACCGAGATCTCGTCTCCCGGAGAGATCCCCTCGACCGCCTCGGGGCATTCCATGATCGGAAAACCGATATTGATGGAATTGCGGTAGAAAATACGGGCAAAGGAAGCGGCGATGACACATTTTACCCCGCATGCCTTAATGGAGATGGGGGCGTGCTCGCGGGAAGATCCGCAGCCGAAATTCGCCCCCGCCACGATGATATCTCCCGGCTCCACCGTAGTGGCAAAGGAGGGGTCGATATCCTCCATGCAGTGCGATGCCAGCGACTTTTCATCCGGCGCATTGAGATAGCGTGCCGGGATGATGACGTCGGTATCCACGTTGTCACCGTATTTGTAAAGTTTCATCTCTTTACACCTCCATGATTTTGGCGGGGTCCGCCACATAGCCGGCCACAGCGGAGGCTGCGGCCACAGCGGGGTTGGAAAGAATGATCTCGGAGCTCACGGGGCCCATGCGCCCCACAAAATTGCGGTTCGTCGTCGCCACAGCACGCTCGTTGTCCGCCAGAACTCCCATGTGTCCGCCCAGGCAGGGGCCGCAGGTCGGTGTGGAGACGGCGCAGCCTGCCTTGATGAAGTCGGCGACCAGGCCCTCTTCCATCGCGTCCAGATAGATCTGCTGGGTGGCGGGGATAATGATACAGCGCACGTTTGCGGCCACCTGCTTCCCGCGCAGAATTTCGGCGGCTTCGCGGAGATCCTTCAGGCGGCCGTTGGTGCAGGATCCGATCACCACCTGATGGATCTTCATGCCGGCCACTTCATCCACCGTCCTGGTGTTGGACGGCAGGTGCGGCAGAGAGACGGTGGG
>CAZVHV010000294.1:0-2280 GCA_964627025.1 uncultured Oscillospiraceae bacterium
GAGCGTATTTGTAGCCCTGATCGGCGGACTCCCGAAACCAGTCGGCCGCCTCGCTGTAATCCTGCTCTGTGCCGAGGCCCGCAGCATACATCTTGCCGATGCGGTATTCGGTATAGCGTCCGGCTTTCTCATCTTCCACGGCGAGGAAAGCGGCGAGGGCCTTCTCGTACCACTCCTGCGCGGCGGCGGGATCAGGCTTCCGGCCGAGGCCGTCCGCAATCATCCGGGCGAGGTCGTGCATGGCGAGCGCGTTCCCGGCAAGGGCTTCTTCGGTGAACAGTTGGAGCGCCGTGTCGAAATCCCGAGGCGTTTCCCCTGGACCGTAGAGATACGCCTTTGCCTGACGGTATTTTTCGCTCCATTCCACATGAGGCCGGGCATCCCCGTCCGCAGCCGCTTCAGGTTCGGGGATATCCATGGCTTCCGGTTCCGGAGTTTCCGCGGATGGGTCGGGGAGGCTGTCCTCCGGAGCCATGGGAAAGGCGTCGCCGTCGCTTTGCTCAAAAGTGAATTCTCCGGCGCTGATTTTTGCCGCTTCCTCGACAACGAGATTGCGGATGCGCCTCAGTTCCTTCTGCTCGGAGAGCGGGCCAGGATGATCCGGGTCCTTCATATAAGTCCGCAGAACCTCCAGCCGCATATCGCACCACAGCCGGTAGGCTTCCGCAACGCGGGCGTCCTTCTCCAATTCGTTTATAATCTCGTCCACCAACGCTTTAAGAGGAGTCCGCAGGTAGCCGTACTGCTTTTTGCCGGAATGAAACTGCAGACGATGCGCCAGCTGCGCGATGAGCCGTTCTACATTTTCGTTTCGCAGTACGCCGTTTTGCATCTGCGAGACAAGCTGGGACAGCGCCTCCCGCGCCGTTTGGGTCAGTTCGTCCCGGTAGCCTGTCTGCCGCTGATAGACTTCCGTCAGTTCCTGACGGAAGATCCGCCCGGCGATTCCCGCCTTAATTTTTCGGATGCCGTCTTTGGTGAGAAAGCCCTCGCGGGCGTCCATTGACCAGCAGACCATATGGACATGGGGGTGATGCCCCTCGTCATGGTAGGCGACATACCAGCGAAAATTGTTCGGCTGGATTTTCAGGCCGGCTGCAAGCTCCGAGGCGTAGGATGAAAGAAATCCCCGCCAGTTTTCGGCGTTGTCGTAGCCGAGCCGGGAGGCGTCCTCCCGCCGCAGGGATATGATGGGCGTCCATACATTGCCCGGATGCGCCGCCACTTCATTTGCTGCCTGCTCCAGCACCACCGGCACGTCCGTGTTGGTAAAGAGTCCGTGTGTTCCCGTGCGCTCGGCACGGGGGCGGGTGGCGATGTAGCTCATATAGTTTTCGCGCCGGACGACGTCGTGCAGATTGTGATCGAGGGCGGCGGTGATAAACGCGGAGGCGTTTTCCCGCATCGGGTTTGCAAGGTAGTCCTCGTGCTCGAACAGTTCTTTCGTGTCGGGGAACTCCCGGAGGAGCTGGGCGATCAGCGTTTCCTGTTTCTGTGTCGCCGGGAGCAGCCTGCGGGTATCGTCAAGTTTCTGGACGCCCTCACGGGTGGCAATGTATTTCACATAAAAGCTGCGATGCGCCGCCGTCCTGCCGCCGCCCTTGAGATACGGACATTTGAAAATGACGCGCGGCATGACGGATCACCTACACGCCTTTCTGGATTTTGACAGCATCGTCAAATGTAATCCGGCCGCCCGTGCGCTTGACCTCCGCGACGCACCTTCCGCGCAGGCGGGAGAGCTCATCGTCGGTGATTTCAAGACCCGAGGCCAGCACATGCGTCATCATGGACACCTCCACCGCCAGCTTGAAGAGCAAGCGGGCGATCCGGTTCTCGCTGTCATCCGTTATGCCCCGCAGGACGCTGGTCAGCGTATGGGAGAGAAACAGGGAGCCGTCCTGCGCGGCAATGTATCCGGCGTAAAAGCGAACCGCCTTTTCCATGAGCTCGCTGCGGCTTTTGCAGTTATCCGGCGCCATCGCCCTGTCCAGCAGCTCCAGCGTGGAAGGGTACAGCCATACCGGGATGCGGTTTTTCACTTCATGTTTTTCTGCCTGGGGCTCTTTGTTCATAATCAACCCTCCATTTTCGGTGACAACCGGGAACAGCCACCCGGTAAAACCGGGCGGCTGCGGTCTTTTGGGCTTGTTTTCTGTTTTTACAGCCACCTGCGGCAGGCGAAACGGGCAAATCCGACCACCTATAGCCCCCCTGGGTTCAGTTTTGGAAAAACCGTTCCCCGACCCGCGTTGCGGGGCGGTGTGCCTTGGCGGAGTG
>CAZVHV010000295.1:0-2251 GCA_964627025.1 uncultured Oscillospiraceae bacterium
CGGTGGGACGAAGGGTATTCAGGTCGATCACCACTTCGCTTTCATATACCGCGTCCTCGTCGGCTTCAAACGCCTCCCAGGCGCGGTCTGCCCTTCCGTTCAGGTAGGCGATGGTCTGCTCGTCCACGGGGAAGATGCCGTTCTTCGCGCCTGCCTCGATGGCCATATTGGAAATGGTGAAACGGTCGTCCATAGTAAGCTCGGATACGCCGTCGCCCGCAAATTCCAGCGACTTGTAAAGCGCGCCGTCCACGCCGATCAGGCCGATGAGGTGAAGAATGACGTCCTTTCCGCTCACATAGGGCTGAAGCTTTCCGGTCAGGGTCACCTTGATGGCGGAAGGGATCTTGAACCAGAGCAGGCCGGTGGCCATTCCAGCCGCCATGTCCGTAGAACCCACGCCGGTAGAGAAAGCGCCCAGGGCGCCATAAGTGCAGGTGTGGGAATCCGCGCCGACGATGATCTCACCGGGAGCGGCCAGTCCCTTTTCGGGGATGAGCGCATGCTCAACGCCCATATCGCCCACATCATAAAAATGGGTGATATGGAACCGCTCCGCAAATTCCCTCGCCGCGGCGCACAGCTGCGCCGCCTTGATATCCTTGCAGGGCGTATAGTGGTCCAGGACAATGGCGATCTTGTCCTTGTCGAAAACCTGGGTGAAGCCCGCTTTGTCGAATTCGCTGATGGCCACGGGAGTGGTGATATCATTACCCAGCACCAGGTTCAGTTTGGCTTCGATCAGCTGTCCGGCTGTGACGCCGGAAAGGCCCGCACCTTTGGCCAGTATTTTTTGGGTCATGGTCATACCCATGCTGTTGCCTCCTCATTAATCATAGATAGTCTCAGTATGACAAGAATCTTGCGAAAAGAATGTAAAGTATGATACAATCTTTCATAATTCTAAAGGGGGATACCGGCTTGCAGACACAATATCAGTATTTTCATTCCACCGAGCTGGGCCTGCCGGATGATGTCTGGGCGCCCTTTGCGGAAGGTCGGCAGGCTGTCCAATACCAGCCGGGACAGATGATCTATGTCCAGAATACGGTAGCCACTCGATTCTACTACATTCTACGCGGAAAAGCAAAGGCTTTCATCAGCTCGGAGGATGGAAACGAGCGTATGCTCACCGTCTATCGTTCCGGCGACCTGATGGGCGAGGCCTCCTTTTTCGATCAGCAGCCCAGGGTATCCTCCGCCATGGCGCTCACCCGCTGCGAGCTTGTCCCCATCGACAGCTACGCGGTGCAGCAGATTTTTTCCGCTCGGCCCGACCTCGCCATGGCCATGCTCAAATATCTGGCGCGGACGGTGCGGCTGCTTTCCAGCCACGTGGATGATATCTCCTTCCTCAGCGCAGACAGGCGCATCGCCCGTCTGCTTCTCTCCCTGCACGGCGACGTTCCCGGACCCCTCCGCTGTACCCAGGAGGAGATCGGCTTTGCGGTCGGAGTGAGCCGGGTGACGGTCAGCCGAGTGCTGCAGGAATTCACGCAGAAGGGCTGGCTGAAAACCGGATACCGCACAATCGAGCTGACAAATTTACCGGCACTCCGGACCTTTGCCGTCGGATAAAAAAGGCCGGTGCAGCACATGCACCGGCCTTTCCTAATCAAACGAAAACGTTCTTATTTCATAAAATAATACAGATCAAACCGCCGGAGCCCTCGTTAATGATGCGCTGCAGCGTCTCCTGAAGCTTGGCCCTGGCGTCTTCCGGCATCCGTTTGAGCTTGGCGGTCAGGTCTTCGCTCACCAGCTCATGGAACGATTTACCAAAAATATTGGACTGCCAGATCTTTGCGGTATCCCCCTCGAATTCCTGCAGCAGGTAATGGATCATCTCCTCCGACTGTTTCTCGGTGCCTACGATGGGAGAAACCTCGGTTTCGATATTCGCCCGGATCATATGGATGGAGGGTGCCGAAGCCTTGAGGCAGACGCCGTACCGTCCTCCCTGTTTGACGATCTCAGGCTCCTCCAGTGTCAGCTCGTCGGTAGAGGGCAGGACAATGCCATATCCGGTGGTGCGCACCTCCTCCAGTGCGGCAGCCACCCTGTCATACTTTTCCTTCATTTTTGCCAGACCGGTGAGCAGCGACATCAAATCCCCGTCGTCCCGGATGGCAAAGCCGGACTGCTCCGACAGGGTCTCGTAGAACAGCGCGCGCGGGACTTCCAGCGCCGCGGAGCATATCCCGGTCCCGAGGCTGATGGCATTGACCCTGGCGCCGCTGATCCCCTCATA
>CAZVHV010000296.1:0-2242 GCA_964627025.1 uncultured Oscillospiraceae bacterium
GGTGAGCGGCACCGCCTGGCCGCCGATGGTCACGATATAGTCATCCAGGTCGATGGTGAGATCCTGAAAGGTAAAGACCTGCTTCTTCTGCCCTTCCGTCCGATCCACGCGGCGCAGGATCGCCCGCACCCTCGCCATCACCTCGCTGGGCGAAAAGGGCTTTACGATGTAATCGTCCGCCCCGATGTCGAGTCCCATGATCTTTTCAAAGTCCTCGCCCCGCGCCGTGATCATGATGACCGGAGTGTTGGACACTCTGCGGATCTCACGGCACACCTCAAACCCATCCATAACGGGCATCATCACATCGAGCAGCACGATATCTGGCTTGAACTCCCGAAAGAGATCCATCGCTTCCTGCCCGTTGAGCGCGACCTTTGTCGCGTATCCTTCCTTTTTCGCATACTCCTCCAGAACAGACGTGATCTGGCGGTTGTCGTCCGCAATCAGGATCAAAGGCATAGCCCTCACCTCCGCTGAATTCAGGTTTCCTGTTTCATTATATCTTAAAATACGCCTGTGTCAAAACTGTGTCCTTCCCCGCCCTTTTTTCCGCGCCGCAGCCGCGAAACATTCCACAGATTCCAAACATAAAAAACACACTTTTGCCATAGCCCCGCGTTACCATAAACTCACAAACAGCAAAGGTCGGCACAAAGCAGACCAAAGCACGAAAGGAGTTTTCTCAATGAAAAAGTTTCATAAAATCGCAGTCGCCGGCGCCGCCGTTCTCGTCCTGAGCGCCGTCACCGTCACCGCATTCGCCGCGTCATCCTACAGCACCCCCGCCGAAGCGGTCGCGGGTCTCACGGGCAGGTCGGTCGAGAGCGTCATCGAGGAGCGGACCGAGTCCGGCAAGACTTACGGCACGATCGCGGACGAGGCCGGAAAGCTGGAGGAATTCCAGACCGAGATGGACGGCATCCGGGAAGCCGCGCTGCAGGAGCGCGTGGCGGCGGGCACCCTGACCCAGGAGAGAGCGGACGCGATCCTCGCCGCCATGGAAGCGCATGAGTCCGACTGTGACGGTACGGGCAGCGGCGGAACCGGGCAGGGCCTCGGCAGCGGGGCCGGCATCGGATTCGGCAGCGGTACGCGCGGCGCGGGCAGCGGCTACAGGACCGGCACGCACGCCAACGGCCTCGGGACCTGCGCCGACGCTTAACAGGCAGCCGGCGCATCATATAACGCAGGGGCCCGGTCCATCGGAAGATGGACCGGGCCCCTGCGTTATATTTTTCTTGCAAGAACCCGCCAATGGGCTTTCCATTTTCGAGCGGGTGAAATATAATAGGGAAGGACGTCCGTTTTTAAGCGGCACCGGATACAGGCTGTTCAAAGGGGCTGTTGATGATGCGAAAGATACTGGGATTAAACGAACTCACGAATTTAAAGGACTATATCGGCGCAGACAGATACGCCAGGCTGCACGCCAACCGCAACGTGTATTTCGCGCTGGGCGGGAACGAGTACCTGCTTGCGTTTCATTTCTGCGATCTGCACAGCACCACGCGGAGGGACGAAAAGATCTATATCTACTGCAGCGGTCAGGATCTGATCTATATCTGCGACAACAGGCGCTGCATGCAGCTCGCGAATGCGGTCGACGAGACCCTCGCGCCCTACGCTCAGCTTCTGGAGTTTCTCGTCGCCCTGACCACCGACGATGTCTACGCGCACGAAAAGATCGAGGATAAGATCATCCAGCTCGAGGACGAACTGTTAACGAAAAAGCGGCCGGACGAGGACAGCCCCGCGAAAATCATCGCGCTGCGCCGGGAGCTGCTCAACATAAAACGGTATTACGAGCAGCTGAGCATCATCGCGGACGAATTTTCCGAAAACAACTGCTGCCTGTTTTCCGCGGATCTGCAGAAGCGCTACACTTCTCTCTATCACCGCATCGACTATCTGCTCAACTCGGTCCTGCACCTGCGCGAATATATCACACAGGTCCGCGAGGCCTATCAGGCGCAGATCGATATCGAACAAAACCAGATCATGAAGACCTTCACCATCATCAGCGCCATCTTTCTGCCGCTGATGCTGATCGTCGGGTGGTACGGGATGAATCTGCAGATGCCGGAGTTTGGCTGGACCTTTGGATATATCTATGTCATCCTGCTGAGCCTTTTCGTCTGCATCGTGTGCTTCGCCGTTTTTAAGCTCAAGAGGTGGTATTGACCTGGTCCCCGCTGCCGAAGGTGTAGTTCAGATAGATACGCAGCAGTTCCTCCGGGTC
>CAZVHV010000297.1:0-2226 GCA_964627025.1 uncultured Oscillospiraceae bacterium
GAACAAAACGGCCGCCACCGTAGCAACGGCCTGGATCTTGTTTTCCTCCAGCCACGGCCTGTATTTTTCCCACAGCGACAGATGAAGCTGCTGTGAGAGTTTATCTCCCGCGTAATAAAGAATGAGCGCTGCCACGACGCAGGCAGCGATGCGGGAAAGCAGCTCTTTGTTTTCCTCCATGGCGACCGCCTCCTTTTTATCAAATATAGTAGACAGAACACAGGAATAGACGTGGACAACCGTTCATAGGATGTGACAGCGGCAGGAAAGAGAGGGGCAATGGGATGACAGGTGCAAAGAAGGCGGAAGAACGATATCAGGAGGCATCGGCGCTGCTGCCCATGTGGATGCGCCGCGCGGTGCGTGCGATTCCGGAAACGCGTCGGAGCGAGGCGGAGGAATTTCGTCTGCGTGCGGGACGCCCGATCACCATCGTCTTTCCGGAAGGCGAATACGCTGTGCCGGGCTGCGGGGAGCGGCCGGTCTCGGCGGAGGACCTGCGTATGACGCTGGAGCTTGCCAGCCGCGGATCGATCCATACGGTGCTGGAGCGGCTGAAAAACGGGTTTGTCACCGTGGGAGGCGGACATCGGATCGGGCTTTGCGGCAGCGGGGTCGTGAAGGACGGCGGGGTGATGAATTTATGGCAGATCTCTTCGGCCGCCATCCGGATCGCAAAGGAAGTGCCGGGAGCGGCGGCGGGCGTGCTGGAGGACCTGCTGGAAAACGGCGCATTGCAGAGCACGCTGATCCTGTCTCCGCCGGGGCGGGGAAAGACCACGCTCCTGCGGGACCTCATCCGCCGCATTTCGGATGGAGAAGGGACGGTCCCCCTGCGGGTCGGCGTGGCGGATGAGCGGGGCGAACTGGCTGCCATGGAACTCGGGGTGCCTCAGATGGATATCGGCTCGCATACGGACGTCATGGACGGCTGCCCCAAGGAGGCGGGACTGCTGATGCTGCTGCGCGGTATGAATCCGCAGGTGCTGGCGGTCGATGAGATCACCGCGCCGGGAGACGTGGCGGCGCTGGAAACGGCGGCCGGCTGCGGCGTAACTTTGCTGGCCACCGCACACGGAGAAGACCTGCGCGAGCTGCGGATGCGCCCGATCTACCGCCGGCTGCTGCGCGACGGGATCTTTCGCAAAGCCGTCGTCATTTCTATGGAGGAAAGGCAGCGGCGCTACGAGGTGCTGCCGCTGGGGAATACGATATGCTGAGGTTTTTGGGGGCGGTACTTTTGATGGGCGGGGCATCCGCCATCGGTTTTTCCGCTGCGGCGCATCTGCGGGCGCGGGTGGCCTGTCTGCGTGCCTTTACGGGCGCGGTGGAATACCTGGAGCGTGAAATGGCGTTTCGCCTAACTCCGGTGCCGCTGCTCTTCGATATGCTGGCAAGGTCGGCCAGTGCGCCGGCCGCCGGTTTTTTCGCGAGGTGCAGCAGGGAACTGGAGCGGATCGGCGAAAAACCGCTGAATCTCCTCTGGCGGGAAGCACTGGAAAAATCGGGCCTGCCGATCGAGGATGACGAAGAGCAGGTCTTGGCGGAACTGGGGGATGTCCTGGGGCGGTACGACGGTGACGCGCAGCGCGAGGCCTTTGCCCTTGCGCATGCCCGCCTTGACCGGATGCTGGAGCGGGCGGAGGAGGAACGGGACAGGCTGGAAAAGGTTTACGGAGCGCTTGGACTGAGCGCGGGGGCTTTTTTGCTGCTCTTACTGCTGTAGGGAGGACGGGGAAACGATGGATGTGAACTTTATTTTTAAAATTGCCGCCATTGGGATACTGGTATCGGTACTTAACCAGGTGCTGGCCCGCTCGGGCCGGGATGAACAGGCAATGATGGTGACCTTGACCGGGCTGGTCGTGGTGCTGATGATGGTCGTGCAGGAGATCAGCAACCTCTTCAATCTGGTCAAGACCCTTTTTAACCTTTGAACGGCCATGACGGATATCGTGAGATTGGGCGCCATTGCCGTCGTGGCCGCTTTGTGCGCCGTGGTGGTGAAAGGAAGCGTCCAGGAGGTGGGCGTCGTACTGGCGCTGGCGGCGGGAGCCCTTATCCTGTCACAGGTCATGGGGGCGATGGAGAGCATCCGCAGCCTGATGGATTCGCTGGCCGAGACAGCAGGGATCTCCGAAGCCCTCCTCTCGCCGGTCGTCCGAACGGTTGGTATCGCCATCGTCACCAAGCTGACTGCCGAGCTGTGCCGGGATGCGAAAGAAG
>CAZVHV010000298.1:0-2216 GCA_964627025.1 uncultured Oscillospiraceae bacterium
TGTCAATAATCATCTAAAAGTGTACCAATTTTCGTCAATGAAAAGTGTACCACCCCTTCACTACGTCAGTTGCTGATTTGCTGATGGATTGTCGGAATCACCTCCTTGATTTGTAAAGTTTTTTTGTGAAAAAGCATGTTCCTTGAGACGGAAACTGTGACCTTTGATGTTTATGACCTTGCAGTGGTGAAGGAGACGGTCCAGAATGGCCGTGGCAATCACCGGATCGCCAAACAACTCCTGCCAGTCGGCAAAGCTTTTGTTGGATGTGATGATGGTGGAACTCTTTTCGTATCGATAAGAAATAAATTGAAAAAAAAGATACGCTTCGCGGCTGTCCACCGGAAGATAACCCACTTCATCCACAATCACCACCGAAGAGTTGTGGTAGGCTTTGCCTTTGGACTGTCTTTCCTTGAGCTTGTTCATGAGCGTATTCATGGTTGTAAAGTAAACCTTGAATCCGTGGCAGCAGGCCTTGATGGCCAGAGAAATGGCCAGATGAGTTTTCCCCACCCCCGGAGGCCCTAAAAAGATGACGTTTTCATGCTTGGGAATGAAAGTCAGATCAAAAAGTTCCATAACGGCCTTTTTATCGAGTTGCGGATGAAAAGAAAAATCATACTCTTCAATGGTTTTGGAGGAAGGCAAACCGGCTGTTTTCATCGCCGTGGCCATGCGCCTTTTTTCTTTGGCCGCCACTTCTTCTTCCAGCAGATGATCCAGAAAAGACAGATAGGAGCCGCCCTGTTCTTCCGCATGGGCGACAATGTTATCCAGGATCTCCGCTGCGCGGGTCAGCTTCAACCGATTCAAATTGTCCTGGAGGCGTTCGTAGGTTAATTGTTCCATGATATGCCTCCTTGTGCGTAGGGTTCATAATCGCTCAACGGACGATAAAAAACGTGGCTGTATAAACTGGCGTGTGTCAACCCGCGGGTGGCCTTGCCTTTATGCCGCCCGTACTTGCGGCGCAGCTGATCGCGATCCTGCCGAAGCTGTTCTTCAAACCGGGAGTCGCTGACCAGTTGATGCTTGTCCGCAGGTATCCGGTAATGAGCCAGCAGTTCCTGGTCATAATAGATCTTCAGGACATCGTCTTTGGCTTTTAAAAGCACCGTCTTTCCGACGAAACGGTGGGGAACCCGGTACCGGTTGCCGTTATAAGACAGGAGACAGTCTTTGTAAACCTTTCGGAAGGCTTTCAACGCGGTGTCATAATCAAGGGGCGGCAAAGGCTTGAGGTGGGGAACTTCCCTCATCCACCGTGTTTTGACCACCTCATGGTGTGTGCCGTGAACCCGCTGATTGCCCGTCTCGTTGAGCCACTTCAGAATCTCCTCATTGGCTTTTTGAATACCGGTAAACACGTAGCCCCGCCAGAAACGCTCCCGGATATAGTCCACGGGGCGTTCCACTTTGCCTTTCACCCAGGGACTGTAGGGCGGCGCCGCCTGAGGTTGAAAACCGTAATGCCTTGCAAAATCCAAAAACTCGAGGTTGAAGACCGGCTTTCCCTGGCCATCGCGCCCCATGACCACGTTTTTCATGTTGTCATACAGGATCGCGGAAGGAATCCCCTGAAAATAATGAAACGCTGCAATGTGACAGTCCATGAAGGTTTCCATGGTGCAGCGGTTGACGAAGCCGGCCCACATCTGACGGGAATAGCCCAGAACCATGACAAACATATAAACCGTACTGGTTCTTCCGGATGGTTCCGTCACCTGGAAATCGCCCCAATCCACCTGGGCCTGATGACCCGGCTCCGTCTCGAATCGAAGATAGGCCAAACGGGTTGTTCGTTCCTTGATCTTCTGCACATAACGCAAAACGGTCGCATAGCTGCCGGCGTATCCCATCTTCTGCAGCCGGTCCCATAGCCAGGTTGCCGAATAGGAATCCTCGCTTAAATAGTCCTGAATGGTTTGCTGATAGGGTAATATAACCGATGTCTTCTGACTTCTTTTCCTGTACCCCGGAAACGTCTGCGCATAAAGATGACGCTTCACCGTGCTCCGATGAATGCCAAGGGTCTTCGCAATCTTCCGTATGCTGTAGCCCTGGTCATGCAAATACTGTATCTGCATAAATACCTCCCTGCTGATCATGGCAACGCCCCCTTTCTTCTCCCCGGTGCGTTACCACATTTTCTCCATCACGGGTGGTACACTTTTCATGTCATTTTCTGGTACACTTTTGCATGATTATTGACA
>CAZVHV010000299.1:0-2203 GCA_964627025.1 uncultured Oscillospiraceae bacterium
TTCAAGGCCCTGCTCGCCGGTATCCGGCTGGGAGATGAGCATACTGTCGATATCCACACCCAGCGCTCTGGCATAGGTGGGGTCGAGGGCGTGTTCCGCGTCGATGAACGCCACTTCTCCGCCCCGCTTCTGCGCCTCGGCCACGATGTGGAGGGCCAGGGTAGTCTTTCCCGAGGATTCCGGGCCATAGATCTCAACGATGCGCCCTTTTGGAACGCCGCCGATCCCAAGCGCCAGATCCAGCGAAAGGGAACCGGTCGGGATCGCCCCCACCGCTACGCCGCTGTTCTCCCCCAGCCGCATGATGGAACCTTTGCCATAAGACTTTTCGATTTGCGCCATCGCTGTTTCCAGCGCCTTTTTCTTGTCGGACGCCGGGCCCACCGGTTCTACCATGGGCTTCTTTTTCTCCGCCATACTATTTTATCTTCCTTCCGTCCCGTCGGTCGGCCGCCCGACCAAACTCAGCTGCCAACCGTCCCTTCGACCACGCGCCAGATCCCCGCGGTGTCCCGGTAGGTTTTGATCTGGCCGAAGCCGTGCTCCGCCAGGATAAGCTCCACGTCGGGCGCCTGCCCCGCGCCGACCTCAAACAGCAGGGTGCCGCCCAAACGCAGCGCATTGCCCCACCGGGATGCAATGAGGCGGTAAAATTCCAGTCCGTCCGGGCCGCCGTCCAGCGCGATCGCCGGCTCGTAATCCCTTACGGACGTGTCCAGACCCGTCAATTCCCCGCTTGGGATATAAGGGGGATTGCAGGCGATCACATCAAAATCCCACAGCACGGCCGACGGCGCCTGCCGCGCGTCCGCCAGCATGCACGTCACCCGCGCGTTCAGGTCGTTACGGCGCACATTCTGTTTGCACAGGCGCAGCGCCGCTTCGGAAACATCGGCCAGCACGACCCGGCAGTTCGGCACATTCGCCGCCACCGCCAGACCGACACATCCGCTGCCCGCACACAGATCCAGAACCCGCGCTCCCTCTCCCACCGACTGCGCGAGCTCAATGGCATGTTCGGCCAGCACCTCGGTGTCGATCCTCGGGATCAGCACATCGGCAGAGATATCCAGCGGCAGGCCGTAAAATTCCCATTCGCCGATGATATAGGCCAGAGGCTCCCCCTGCAGACAGCGCTGCAGCAGATCATTCACCCTCTGTTCCACCTCTGCGGAGGCATAGAGCGGCATATCCCGGTAAAACTGATCCCGGCTCTTGTTCGCGGCATAGCAGACCAGCTCCCGTGCCTCCAGCTGCGCCATGTCCGAGCCGGCGGCGCGCAGGCGTCTGCGGGCATCCAGAAAAAGATTGTTATACGTCGTTGCCATTGTTCCAGCCTCTCCCGTTCCTCAATTGCCTGCGCATTCTCACCATGCGTCGGCTCCCTTCTCCTCCGGGAGCACAAGCTTCAGGGCCAGGATGGCCACCTCGATCATGGAGTCGTCAGGCTCGTTGGTGGTAAAGTTCTGGAGCCACAGGCCGGGCGCCGTGAGCAGTTTGGTCAGCGGATTGTCATGGCGGCCCACATAGCGGTTGATCTCATAGCTGATGCCGACCACCAGCGGAAGCAGGAGGACCTGATAGAGCATCCGCATCAGGATATTGGCCGGATGCACAAACGAAAACACCGCGGAGAACACCAGCACGGAAATGACGATGACAACAAACAGAAAGCTGGTACCGCAGCGGGGATGGTGCCTCGGCTGCTTTCTGACATTTTCCACCGTCAGTTCCAGGCCCCGCTCGTAGCAGAAAATGGTTTTATGCTCGGCGCCGTGATAGGAAAAGACGCGCTTGATGTCCCCGATGCGGGACGTGGCGATAAGATAGAGCAGGAAGATCGCGACGCGGAGAACACCCGTCACGATATTATGCAGCGCGTAGGAACGGATGAATGGGTCTAAAAAGCTGGCGAGGAACGTGGGAAGCAGAATAAACAATCCGATCGAAAATCCAAGCCCCAGGATCACGGCCAATGTCACCACCAACTGGGCGGCCTTCTCACTGCCGAGTTTTTCTTCAATCCACTGTTCGAATTTGGACGGTTCTTCGTCCTCCCCGTCCTCCGGGTAAAATTCCGCCGACCACATGAGGGCCTTGACCCCCTTCACCATGGCGTCGAGGAAGTTTACGCTCCCCCGGATCAGCGGCACGCCGAGGATGGGGTGCCGGTCCTTGACCAGCTTCAGTTCCTCCTGCTTGA
>CAZVHV010000300.1:0-2200 GCA_964627025.1 uncultured Oscillospiraceae bacterium
GAGCAGTGGGTCCGCATTCAGTTCCTCCAGTTCCACGCCGACCATGGGCTTTGCCGCTTCCATGGCTGAGCGGATGTATTTGATATTCCGTCTGCCCATCACGAACTTGTAATAGGTCAGCGCCCCAAGGTATTCTTCCAGCAGCCGCAGCAGGTCGTCGGAAAGACCGGCCAGCGCCTTTTTCCCTCCGGTCAGGACGGCTTCGTCGCCACCGGCGTTCAGGAACGACTGCTTCGTGGTGAACATGAGCAGTTCGGCGTCGGCCAGCTGCTGATCCAGAAACTCCATCGTCGCACCCAGCGCGGATTCTTTCGATTCGATCCAGTAGGTGCCGTTGTAGCGGAAGAAATCCGTCGCGGGGTTGAAACAGATCTCGTCGCCATATTCCTTCGACAGCATCTTCGCCTGCCCGATATCCGAATAGTCCTCCGGCTTCAGGCATCCGGCAGGACCGGCAAGGTTGGCAATGTTGAACTGATCCGGAGGGACGTACCCGTCCTGCTGCGTGACGACCTTTTCGAATTTCCGGGCGCTGCGCCAGATCTTCGTCAGTTCCTCCTCCGGCAGCGGTGGATCGCATTTTGCCGCCTCGTCCAGAAAGATCCGGTGCGATGCGTCGTTCCAGCCGTAACGCTTGACCACCCGACCGGCGAAACGGGACAGCGTCGCATTCCGGCTTCCTTCCTTTATGACATGGCTGCCGTAGCTGCCCTGGTCCATCCCGGCGTCGAAATCTTCCTCTTCAAAGAATGCATTCAGGGTGATGCTGCCGGGATAATATTCCGTTTGCGGGTCTTCGGTCCCGTAGAAGAATCGGGCCGCATCCAGCGCATTGGTATCGACATAAGGGAAAAGCGCGGCCACCTGCTTTTTCATCGCGCTGTAGGCGTCCGGATCGCTGGTGGGCTCGATCTCCAGAAACGCATGGAACTTGGGTCTCGCGGGCTTGCCGTTCTTTTCCTTCATATGATTCCGGCTGTAATGGATGCCGATCGTCACGTCGGGGAAAACGGAGCGCAGGTCTTCCGGTGATACCCATTCGTCGGGGTTTTCGGAGTGGTCGTTATCAAACTCGACAGCGAGGCAGTTGCTGGTGATAAAGTTCGCCTTGCTGCGATAGCTGTTTTTATACTCGGCGCAGACGTAATCGTGCCCGACCGCCTGCGCGAGGGATGCCGCATCGGTCACCTCAGCCCTGTGCGGGTACAGGCAGTTGCCCTCCCGTCCGATGCAGTCCGCATAGAAAATATTGAACATGAGTTATTCCTCCAAGCACATGCAGGCAGACCGGTTCCGCTCCGGCCTGCCTTTTTTCTTTTTAATCGTCCACATCGCAACGCTGGTCATCGATCGCCTCATGGGCAAATTCGAGCGCCTTCATGATGGCGTTCAGCCCTTCGTCGCCGCAGCAGGCGATGGTGACTCCGGCGATGTTTCCGTCGTCATCTTTGATCGGACCGAAAAAGAAATCGCCAGAGAGGCAAAGCAGGCTCAGGTACGTTCGGCCACCGGCGTTGCGGCAGCAGCCGCCCTTGTATCCGGTGGTCCCGGCTTCCACCTCCAGATTGGTGTTTCCCTCGATCACTTCCCGGTGGAAGGTCTCGACCATCTCACCGTTGATTTTCTGCAGGCCCTCATCAATCGCGTACATTCAATTCTTCCTCCTCTACAAACCTGACCGGTATTCCGGTCGACAGTGCGTGTTTCAGTTCCAGCCTCATTCCCTCGCTAATCGTCTCGCCGCAAATCCATATCTCACTGCAGAGGCCCAGCAGGCGCAGATCCATGGTGATCGCCAGATCCCGTTCTGTTTCTTCCGATAAGATGCCGGGCAGCCACAGGTGTGGGGCAATGGGAATGCAGCCCTGGTCAACGGCATACCGGCAGTAGCGCCGGGCCATGACCGTGTTGTGCTGTTCGTCGCCTGCGAACGGCGAAGCAATGTACACGACGGGGGAATCCCTGTTCTTGGTTTCCATAGGAAGCAGCTCCTTTCATCGTTCTGCTTTCCCATGCCTGCATAAGCCCGGTTTTTATAATCGCCGGGCGAAAAATCTCATCGCTTCCTTTTAATAAATGGAAAAAGCCGCTCCCGGAATTTTCTCCGAGGGCGGCTATAAAAATGCTCACTTTGCAGGCATGGGATGATGACCGGCAAGCAGCGGTCAGGCATCCCGAAAAAAATCACGAGCGCCGTTAT
>CAZVHV010000301.1:0-2181 GCA_964627025.1 uncultured Oscillospiraceae bacterium
ACCGCCCTGAAGGACCGCCTCGCCGCCGCCGGCGTGCGCGTGAAGTGCGACCTCTCCGAGCAGTCCCCCGGCTGGAAGTTCGCCGAGTATGAGATGAAGGGCATCCCCCTCCGCGTGGAGCTCGGCCCCAAGGACATGGAAAAAGAGCAGTGCGTCCTGGTGCGCCGCGACACCGGCGAGAAGCGGTTCGTCCCCCTGAGCGGCCTGGAGGCCGCCGTGGCCGAGACCCTGGACGCCATCCACGACGGGCTCTACGCCAAGGCGCTGCGCAACCTGGAGGAGAACACCTTCGAGGCCCACTCCCTGGAGGAGGTCAGGACCCTTATGGAGACCCGCGGCGGCTTCGCCAAGACCATGTGGTGCGGCGACGAGGCGTGCGAGATCCGGATGAAGGAGGAGGCCGGGGTCACGTCCCGCTGCATCCCCTTCCGCCAGGAGCACCTGGGCGATACCTGCCCCGTCTGCGGCAAACCCGCGAAGCAGATGATCTACTGGGGCGTGGCATACTGACCGCTCCCCCGATTAAGCAAAAAAAGGCCCTGCCGCGTAAACGCGGCAGGGCCTTTTCCTGTCTTACAGCACTTTGGAGAGGAAACTGCGGGTGCGCTCCTCGCGGGGATGCTCGAAGAGAGCCTGGGGGGCGTTCTCCTCCACGATCTTCCCGCGGTCCATGAAGAGGACGCGGTCGCCCACCTCGCGGGCGAAGCCCATCTCGTGGGTGACCACCACCATGGTCATGCCCTCGACGGCCAGCCCCTTCATCACGTCGAGCACCTCGCCCACCATCTCGGGGTCCAGGGCGGAGGTCGGCTCATCGAACAGCATGACCTCCGGCGCCATGCACAGGGCCCGGACGATGGCGATGCGCTGCTTCTGGCCGCCCGAGAGCTGGCTGGGGTAAGCGCCCGCGCGGTCGGCGAGCCCCACCCGCTTCAGGAGGGCCATGGCGTTCTCCTCGGCCTCGGCCTGCGTCTTTCTGAGCAGCTTGACGGGCGCGAGGGTCATATTCTTCAAAACGGTCATATGCGGGAACAGGTTGAAGTGCTGGAACACCATGCCCATCTTCTGCCGGTGCAGGTTGATGTCCGCCCTGCGGTCGGTGATGTCGACCCCCTTGAACAGGATGCGTCCGCCGGTGGGGACCTCCAACAGGTTGAGGCAGCGCAGGAAGGTGGACTTGCCGCTGCCCGAGGGGCCGATCACGACGACGACCTCGCCGCGCCCGATCTCGGCGCTCACGCCGTCCAGGGCCTTGATCTCGCCGCCCTTGAAGTGCTTCTGCAGGTTTTCCACTTTGAGAATGGATTCAGTGCTCACTGCTGCGCAGCCTCCTTTCCAGCTTGCCGACCAGCCAGGTGAAGAAGATGACCAGGACAAGGTAAATGAGGGCCACCGCGATGAGGGGCATGAAGGCCTCGAAGGTGGCCCCGCGGATGATGTCGCCGCCCTTGGTCAGGTCCTGCATGGCGATGTAGCCCGAGATCGAGGTCTCCTTGAGCAGGACGATGAACTCGTTGGCCAGCGCGGGCAGCACGTTTTTCAGCGCCTGCGGGATGATGATGTACTGCATGGTGCGGATATAGTTGAAGCCGAGGCTGCGTCCGGCCTCGAACTGCCCGTCGTCCACCGACATGATGCCGCTGCGGATGATCTCGGCCACATAGGCGCCCGAGTTGATGCCGAAGGCGAGCACGGCGACCAGCAGCTTGTTGCGGCTGGAGGCCAGGATGACGAAGTTCATGATGAGCAGCTGGACCACCACAGGGGTGCCGCGGATCACCGTCAGATAGAGCTTGCAGATAAAGTCGGCCAGCCGCAGCAGGAGGCTGCCCGCGCCGGGCGCCATCTCGTCGATGGTCTTGTCGTAGGTGGAGCGGACCATGGCGATGACGACGCCGATGAAGATGCCCAGGATGACGGCGAAAAAGGTGATCTTCAGCGTGGTCCCAAGACCGTCCCAGAGGTACCGCCAGCGTTCATCCTCGATGAAATTGATATAAAATTTTTGCTGCTGAATCGCAAGCCAGGCAGACAAGACTCCATCTCCTTCCGGTTCAAGCGGGAAATAGGGGCGGCCGCAGCCGTCCCTATTTCCCGCCGGATTCTGAGTTTTTTACAGAAAATTACGAATTGGCCGCAACGAAAGCTTTGGCGGGCTCGTTGTCGATGATGACGCAGTCG
>CAZVHV010000302.1:0-2180 GCA_964627025.1 uncultured Oscillospiraceae bacterium
GCTGCCGGGCGGGCGCCGCCTGCTGGCCGTGTGCCGGCTGCCGGGCGGGCGCCGCCTGCTGGCCGGGAGCCGGCTGCTGCGGCTTGGCCTGCGCGGGGCGCGGCTCGTGGTAGACGTCGGCGTAGATGCTTTCGATGCTCTCCACCTGGTTGTGCTGGGTGAGATAGTCGAAGATCGCGGAGAGCTCGGCGTCCTCCAGCACCTGCATATGATTTTTGGGCGTGCTCGCATAGGCGGTGAGGATATCGGTGATTTCCTTGGTGCTTCTGCCGAAATCCTTGGCCACCTCATGCACGCGGTACTTGACAAGACTCAAATAGGCCACCTCCATATTGGGGATACGCGGTGAAACGTTACTAAAATAAAAATAAGGGAATTACTTCTTGTTCGGGGGCGGAGCCCATGGCTTCCGCTTGCCGCGCTGCAGGTTTTTTTCATGGGCCCGCTGTTCTTTGCGGCGGCGGAGCTCGCCTTCGGCTTTGCCGCTCAGCTGTTCGGCGGCGCTGCCGTAGGTCTCGGGCGCGGCCGCGGCCAGCTTGGACGTCAGCGCGGCTGCGAAGCCCACGTCGGTCACCGCCACCATGGCGCAGGACGCGCGTCCGACGGCGCCGCCCAGCTCGGCCTTGGTGAGGGGCACGGTCAGCCACAGGGTGCGGCCGGCCTCGCCGAAGTGGGCCGCCCGGCGCGCCGTGTTGGAGGCGGCGTCGGAGGCGAGCAGCACGATCTTCGCGTGCCGGCTCCGGCAGGCGGCCCCGACGGGCTCCTCGCCGATCTCCAGCTTCCCCGCCTTTTTCGCCAGGCCGAGGAGGGTGCTGATGTTATCCATCGGTTTCCTCCTCCGCCATCTGGGCTTCCAGCGCCTCGTAGACTCCGTCGGGGATCTGGACGGAAAAAGCGCGCTCCAGCGCCCTGGACTTGCGGGCGCGTTTCAGGCATTCGCCGTTGGGGCAGAGATAGGCGCCCCGGCCCGGCTTCTTTCCTTTGAAATCCAGGGAGATCTCCCCCTCCGGGGACTTGACCACCCGGATCAGCTCCCGCTTGGGCTTCATCTCCCGGCAGCCGAGACACTGGCGCAGGGGGATTTTCTTGGGCATGGGTCACGCGCCTCCTTTCCGGCTCGTCTGCGGCCGGTCAGACCTCCTCGTCGGGTGCGAGCAGGTTCTCCTCCTCGTACGCGAAGAGTTCTTCCTCTTCGGTCTCCGCGTCTGCCTCGGCCGCGGCCTCGGCTGCGGAGGCCGGCTTGATGTCGATCTTGCAGCCCGTAAGCTTGGCGGCGAGGCGGGCGTTCTGCCCCTCCTTGCCGATGGCCAGCGAGAGCTGGTCGTCGGGCACCACCACGCGGCAGCTCTTGCCCTCGTTCAGGGTCTCCACGCTGATCACGTCGGCGGGGGCGAGGGCGGCGGCCACGTACGCGGCGGTGTCGTCGCTGTATTTGATGATGTCCACCTTTTCGCCGCGCAGTTCGTCCACAACGCTGTTCACGCGGGCGCCGCGCGGGCCGACGCAGGCGCCGATGGGGTCCACGTTGGGGTCGGCGGACCAGACGGCCATCTTGGTGCGGCTGCCCGCCTCGCGGGCGATGGAGCGGACCTCCACCGTGCCGTCATAGATCTCGGGCACCTCCAGCTCGAACAGGCGCTTGACCAGTCCGGGGTGGGTGCGGGAGAGGAGGACCTGCGGGCCGCGGGTGCTGCGGCGCACCTCCACGACGTAGACCTTCAGGCGGTCGCCCTCGCGGATGATCTCGCCGCGCACCTGCTCGGCGGGGGCGAGATAGGCCTCGGTGCTCTCGGCGCCGCTGCCGATGCGGAGCGAGACCGCGCCCGAGCGCGGGTCGACGCGGGTGACCATGCCGGTGAGCATCTCGTGCTCCTTGGAGTTGAACTCGTCGTAGACCATGCCCCGCTCGGCCTCGCGCATGCCCTGGATGATGACCTGGCGGGCGGTCTGGGCGGCGATGCGCCCGAAGTTGCGGGTCTTGACCTCGATGCGGACGACGTCGCCCATCTGGGCGTTGGGCAGGGAGCTGCGCGCTTCGGCAAGGCTGATCTCGGTGGCGGGATTGTCCACGGTCTCCACCACGTCCTTCTTCACATACATGCGCACCTCGCCGCGGACGGGGTCGGTGTCCACCATGACGTTGTCGCCCGCGCCCTCGTGGTCACGCTTGTAGGCCGAGA
>CAZVHV010000303.1:0-2167 GCA_964627025.1 uncultured Oscillospiraceae bacterium
ACTGGTATGTGAAGCTTTTCAGCAACGCCGCGCTCCTCGGCTCGTTCCGCAACACGATCATCATTGCGCTCTGCAGCACGATCCTGGCGGTCTGCATCGGGACCCTCGCCGCGGTCGGGATGTACCGGTACCGGTTCCGCGGCAAAGGCGTCATCGACGCGCTGCTCTATATCCCGGTGGTCATTCCCGAGATCGTACTGGGTATTTCCCTGCTGACCCTGTTCGCCAAGACCAACATCCCGCGGGGCATGCTGTCGCTGATCCTGGCCCACATCACCTTTTCCATCCCGTTCGTGATCTTCAACATCAGAGCCAGACTGACGGGATACGACCGGTCGGTTGAGGAGGCCTCCATGGATCTGGGCGCCAACAGGATCAGGACCTTTTTCCACGTCACCATCCCCATCCTGGCGCCCGCGATCGGGGGCGGCGCGCTCCTGGCCTTCACCCTCTCCATCGATGACGTCATCATCAGCTATTTCACCAACGGGCAGACCAAAACCTTTCCGCTGAAGGTCATGGAGAGCATCAAGAGCGGGGTCGCGCCCGACGTCAACGCCCTCTCCACCCTGATTTTGGCGGGAACGATCCTTCTGGTCGTGCTGACGCAGAGCGATCTGCTCAAAAAGAAACAACGGGATACATAAAAATTAAAGTAACGGAGGATTTGGCAATGAGAAGCATAAAGAAACTGGCAGTTTTGATCCTGGCCGTCGTAATGGTGGCTTCGCTGACCGCATGCGGGGGGTCTTCCAATACCGCGTCATCCGCGGGAGAACTGAACCTCTACGTCTGGACCGAATATGTTCCGGATTCCGTCATTCAGAAATTTGAATCGGAAACAGGCATCAAGGTCAATGTCTCCACCTATTCCTCCAACGAGGACATGCTGGCGAAGGTGAAATCCGAGGGCGAGGGCACGTATGATATCGTCCAGCCCACCGACTACATGGTCTCGCAGATGATCGCCCAGGGCATGCTGGAAAAGGTGGACAAGAACGCGCTGACCAATCTGGGCAACATCGGCGAGGCTTATCTGGACCCCGCCTACGATCCGGGCAATACGTATTCCATTCCTTACCAGGGCGGCGCGGTAGCCATTGCGGTGAACACCTCCAAGGTGCCCTCCGGCGCCATTACCTCCTATGCGGACCTCTTTGACCCGCAGTACAAAAATTCCCTTGTCGTGCTGGATGATTACCGCGCCATTATCGGCGTGGCTGCGAGAAGCCTCGGTTACAGCATGAACGAGACCGATCCGACCCGTCTTGCGGAAATCAAGGACCGCCTGCTCTCCCTGAAAAACAATATCAAGCTGTACGACAGTGACAGCCCGAAGTCCGCGCTGATCTCGGGGGACTGCGATCTGGGTCTCTGCTGGACCGCCGAGATCGCGCTTGCGATGGACGAGAACCCGGATATCGAAATCGTGTATCCGAGCGAGGGCGCCTACCTGTTCATGGATAACTGGTGTGTCCCCAAGGGCGCGAAGAACTACGACCAGGCCATGAAGTTCATCAACTTCATGCTTGACCCGGAAAACGTCAAGCTGGTACTGGCCGAGTTCCCGTACATGAACCCCAACACCACGGCGGTGAACGCGATGGGCGAGGATTATGTGGCCAACATCGCAAAGAACCCGCCGGAGGACGTGGTCAAAAAAGGCGAATATGTGCAGAATCTCGACTCCAAGACCCTGGCGCTCTACGACCAGATGTGGACCGATCTGAAACAGTGAGCATACTACAAAAGTAGCATTTAAGTATGCGAAAACGGCGTTTCATCATAAAGGATGTAACGCCGTTTTCGCATTTTAAAAACAATAAATACTTTAAAAGTAGTATGCTGCAGAGAAAAGAAGTAGAGAGACGGTATTTCCGGCTCATTGCGGGAACCGCTTCTTTCAAGTATAGTATGAGATAAGAAAGCAAGGAAGCTGTGTGGAACGCATGGCTTCCGTTTTATTTTTGGAGGTTTTCAGAATGAGCTATACAGAGGTCAGTAAAAATATCGAAAAAGTGATCGGATATATCCACAGCGATTGCTTGACCAACGACGAGCGGGACACCATCACAAAAGAAACGGTGCACTACTTTGACCATTACGTCAGCCCCGGCTGGCTGAAATACCGCAAGTCGGTCTCCACCAATTCCGCCGTGGTGGAGTG
>CAZVHV010000304.1:0-2167 GCA_964627025.1 uncultured Oscillospiraceae bacterium
CGACATCACCGAATCCTACCCGGGATTCACGCTGAAAAAAGGCGATGAAGGGCCGTTCGTGGCCCGGATACAGAACCAGCTGAACCGGGTGGGGGAAAGTTATCCGAACATCCCCAAGATTTGGGCGGCGAACGGCGTATTCGGGGAGGATACCGAGCGGGCGGTGAAGGAATTTCAGAAAATCTTCAACCTGGAGACGGACGGCATCGTGGGCAAGCAGACGTGGTATAAACTGCTGTACATTTACAACGCCGTAAAGAAACTGGCCGACCTGCATTCCGAAGGAATCAAGCTGAAGGAGGTCCCCAAGGAATTCGAGCGGACGCTCCGGCTGGGCGATATCGGAAAAGACGTGCATGTGGTGCAGTATTTTATCAATAATGTGGCGAGCTATAATCCGGCGGTACCTACCGTCCGGATCACCAGTTCGTACGGCGCGCCCACCATGCAGGCGGTAATGGCCTTCCAGCAGTATGCGGGGCTGCCCCAGACGGGGGTGGTGGACCGGGCGACGTTTGACAAACTGTACGACGAATACAGGGGGGCGGTGCTTGCCCATGAAGAGCTTTTTAAGGAAGCAAAACCCCGGCCTTTTCCCGGATATACGCTGCGCATAGGCTCCGCGGGAGACGACGTGCGGGCGATGCAGCTTTATCTGCTGGCGGTCGCGGATAAATACAAGGGGGAGATCCCGATGTTCCGCGCGATCGGCAATTTCGGCGATCTGACCGAGGCGGCGGTGAAGGCCTTCCAGAAAAAATTCGGCCTGGAGCCGGACGGCATTGTGGATGAGAAGACATGGAACAGGATCATAGAGGAGTATTCCAAGCTATACGGGGAGGCCCGGCCCGCTTTTGGGGCAAACCCGGGCCGTTGCCCGTTTATGCCGGATCAGAACAGCCGGAGGGACCGGCTGCTGTAAATACGCGGGAATAAAAACAAGCCGCCCGGAAGCGGCCCGGTTTTATTCCTGGTATGCCGGGAGCATGCCGATGCCGCGCAGGGCGGGGAGGGCGTCTATGATGTCCGGGGCCTGGCGGCTGCCGATCAGTTCCGCGCCCGCGAGCAGGAACGCCCACGCGTTCTGCGGACGGGGAAATTTGACACCCGAAACCTTGACGCGGGTATCCGTCCCCTGGAGGGTATTTGCCATCAGTACGACCTGCTCCATGGAGGGGCCTTCGTACTGCCCGCTGGAGGATTTGGCCCAGTTGATGCCCGCCTCCGCAATCAGGCTGCAGGCGGCTTTGATCTCCTCGTCCGTGAGGTAGCATACTTCCAGGATCATTTTGGTTTCCGCCGGGCCGGCGGCGGCCTTGAAGTCCTTGAATTCCTGCAGAATCTCCGCGTATTTGTTGTCCTTGAGCGCGCCCACGTTCATGCAGCCGTCCAGCACGGTTGCGCCCAGGCGCACGGCTTCCTCCGCTTCCAGCGCCTTGAGATGCGCCGACTGCTGCCCGAAGGGAAAGCCCACCGCCGCGCCGTTCTGCACGTCCGTGCCCGCGAGCTCTTCCGAGACGATGCGCGTCCAGTAGGTGGAGGAATAGCAGAACCCACGGCAGTTGTATTCTATCGCCTTTTTGCACTCCGCGCGTATCTCCGCCTCGGTGGTCTGCTTGGGCAGGATGGCGTAGTCGAACAGCTTGCCCGCCGTTTTCTTCGTGAGTTTTAAAAAATCGATCATATGGACACCCCTTAAAAAAATAATCCGTCTTTATAGTAGCATTTTACGGGACGGTTGAAAAGGGAAGGGGCCAAATTCTAATTTTATTGTAATATTATGTAACATGAGATAGAATAAAAGAAGATAAAAAAGGGACGGGGAGGGGAACGGATGGAATCTTTGAACCGGCTTATGGCCGAATACACGCGGCAGGTGCAGGCCGGCGGCATCCCACGGGCGTACCGGGGACTGATGGACGCCGTGGCGGAACTGAGAAACCGGCTCGCGGCCGAACACCCGGACTACATCGTGCCGGGCGGTTTGTATGCCGGATACATGGACATGACCTATTTTTCCTTCACGCCCAAGAGCTTATATGACAGGAAATTAAAAATCGCGATCGTGTACGTCCACGCGGCGGGCCGGTTCGAAGCCTGGCTGGCCGCGGGGAACAGGGAGATACGGGCGCGGTACGAAACGTTTTTCCGCGGCGGGGGATGGGAC
>CAZVHV010000305.1:0-2162 GCA_964627025.1 uncultured Oscillospiraceae bacterium
GCCCATCATCCACGGGGGTGGCATCATTCCGGGCGGACCGCCCATCGGGCCACCCGGCGGCATCATTCCGGGGGGCATCCCCGGCCCGGGGGGCATCCCCGGAGGCATGCCCGCACCCGGGGGCAGCGTGAACGCCGGCGGGGGCACCTGCCGCCCCGCCTGGACGGCCGCCTGGTATTGCCGCCAGGTGTCGAGCTTCCACTGCTGGTACTGGTAGAACTGGGCCGCCTCCAGCTGCTGGTGCGCGGCGAAGCGCTGGCGCTCCTGCTCCTGCACCGCCGCGAGCTTCGCGCGGTCCTGCTCGTGCTTCATCCCGAGCCCCCGGTTCTCCTGGTCCTGGTGCGACCGGAAGGCCTGCCAGTCGTGCCGCCACCAGTCCTCGGCCAGGGTGTCCTCGGCGAGACCCGCGGGTGTCGGGGCCGGGGTCCCGGCAGGGCCCGCAGCCGCAGGGGCCCCGGCGCCGGCAGCGGGCGCACCCGCCGGAGCGGAGGGCGCCGCGGCGGGGGCCGACCCCGCGGGCGCCTCGGCGGTCTCGGTTCCGGGCAGCGGGGCGCTCAGGATGTCGCGGATACGGTCGACCAGGCTGCGGCCCTCGTCATCCTCCGGAGACCCGGACGGTTCGGCGGGGGCGCTGCCCTCACCGGGCTTGCGGGTCCCCGGCAGGGGGGCGTTCAGGATCTCGCCCAGGCGGTCCAGGAGTCCCTTGTCGTCGGTTTCGGCCATGGTGTAGCTCCAGTTTGCGAAGGGGCGTGCGGTGGCGGCCCGGCCTGCGCCGGGCCTGCGGCAGAGGGGAGACCGGTCTAGCTGGACTTGATCTTGATGCGGTTGGACAGCCAGACGAGCACCACCGCGCCGATGATGGACGTGACGACCGTGCCGAGCAGGCCGCCGACGGTGCCCTGGATGCCCGCGACCGCGAGCAGGAAGCCGCCGACCACGCCACCGGCCATCCCCAGGATGACGTCGCCGATCGTGCCGAAGGGCGGCGTACCGCCGACGAGCTTGCGGGCCACGAAGCCGGCGACGGCGCCGACCAGGATCCAGACGAGCAGAGACCAGACAGGCATGGGCAGTTCTCCTTGGGAACGTGAGGAAACGAGACTGTAGCCCTGAGCTTACCGGACCGGGGGGGGCGGAGACCATCCGGCGGGCACCCGCTCCCATCCCCCCTGCCCTGCCCTGCCCTCCCCTCTCTCTACCCCCTTCGCGCCCTGTTCACGCCGCCTTCTCGCCCGCCTTCACACCCTCTTCACCCCGCGCACGAGCTTCGAGCGGGCCGTGGACGAGAGCTCGAGCGTGACGTCGGCGAAGTGCCGGCCGAGGAACGGCCTCTCGTCCCGTGCGAAGTCCCGGTTCTTCGCGGAGCCCATCGCCGCGAGGCGCACGCCGTAGAGGAAGCGCGTCACCGGGTGGCTCGGCTCGGTGTGCTCCATCATCACGAAACGGCCGCCCGGGCGAAGCACCCGGCGCGCCTCCGCGAGGGCGCCGTCGCGCACCTCGGGGCTGAGCTCGTACATCGCGTGCGAGCAGGTGACCACGTCGAAACTGCCGTCGCCGAAGGGCAGCCGGGAGGCGTCGCCCACGACGAACCCGAGCCCCGGGGGGACTGGCGCCCGATTCTCTTCCGCCTCCGGTGAGGCCGGCGGCTGCCCAGCCCCCGCCTTCGCCCGCGCCCTGCCGATCATCCCGGTGGAGAAGTCGAGCCCCACCACGAGCCCGCCGGGCCCCGTCGCGCGCCTCGCCCGCAGGGCCACGGCGCCCGTGCCGGTGCACAGGTCGAGGACGCGGCCGCCCGCGCTGACCCCCGCACGCTCCACCAGGAAATCCCGCGCCCGCGCACTCGCGTCGCCCGAGTGCATCGCGATGACGCGGTCGTACCAGCGGGAAAACAGGTCGTAGTAGACCCGGCGAAAGCGCTTCACGGTGCGTGCCCTCCCTCGTTGCGTCGCCGCCCCCGAGGGCCGGAACGGCCTCCCGGCCCCGTCACCCGCTGGCGGCATCACGGCCGGGGCCCGGCCCACCCGCGGATCCCCCGGTGTTACCATCTCCCGGCCAAACCACCAAATCAAAGGAGGAGGATACGCACATGGGCTTCTTCAGCAAGCTACTGGAAAAGGTCGGGCTCTCCGGCGCCCGGGCAGAGCCCGCGAGCGAGGCGGCGG
>CAZVHV010000306.1:0-2155 GCA_964627025.1 uncultured Oscillospiraceae bacterium
CATCACCAGAGCTATAAACCAGCTCTGGTGCAGCTCCGCTCCCATTCGTCACCGGCTCATAGCGACCTCCGATCACGTCGTGTCGATCTACTGTCGCCCAAGCGCTTCCGTTCCATTGCAGAAGGTTCCCCACACTCGGTGCCGGAGCTGTCACATCGGTCAGATCATCCAGAGCGTGTGCGTGCGCTGCTACAAACTGCCGCAAAAGTGAAAAACGCAGGTCGATGATATCCGTCTGATATCGATTTTCGATGATCGCTGTCTGCCCGGCATACAGCCGCACGGCCGCCAGGCGTAGATGACCGCTCGGTGTCGCCGGGATGTCCGTGAGTGCCAGCGTAGATATCGTGCGGATCGTGCCGGCGGTAAACGTCACCGTGCCTGATCCGCTGATCGAAACCAGCACCAGGCGGGCGGCATCGGATGTAGTGTACGGCACATATGAGCTCAAATCGAAATTGCTGCCTGGATTAATATAAAAATCGGCGTTTCCGAGATTTGCTATCCCGCGGAGTACCGTGATCTCGAGATTCCCGGTCAGCACGCCGGTTTTGTCGACGCCAGGCCCGACACGCAAGGGCTTGAACTGCCTCAGGTCCACCCACACGGTATCATCCTGCCCATCCAACCCTAGCCACTCGTGGGACCGATGATGGCCCGGAACTCTTGCCGGACCCTGCGCGGTTTGGCTCTCCGGAAGTCGAACACCGAGCACCTGCATAGTCATCCCGGGCATCTCTGGGTCGTGGCCGACATACACAGGCAGGTCGGCAGTGTAGGCCGTCCTGCAGTTATATACCTGCTGGAGGAGGCCGTTAATCCGAACATAGCAGTATCCCCGCTTACCCGGTACCGCCACAGTTCCATCCGGCATGCCAAGCTCGCCAGGTTGGGGTAGAAAAAGGTCCTGTTTTTTCGCCATTTTCCGCTTGTAAGTTCGCCGCAATTTTCCTAAAACATCGCTCATTGGCCCACCCCACAAATGTTGTAGATGTTAAAACTGTCGATCGAGATCTTATTGGCATGATCGGCCATCAGCGTGTAGCGCTGAGTGTGCCGCATGATTTTTTTCAACGCGTTGTTGCTCCAATCGTAGATGGTCCAGCGGAAATGGGGGTTGCAGTTTACGTTGTTTTGATTTTTAAACACTGCGGTGGCCGGACTATAAAAAAATTGCTGTTTCCCGTCCACCGTTTGACCAGCTATGGTCGTGTAATCTGACACATCCCCATCCAGCCGCATGGTGACATTTGCCCACTCATAAGTGCTTGGGGAAGCATTTCCCCCATAGTACTGTTCGATTGAGAACACCATTCTTACGTTCGCAAACGTTTGTCCACTCGCCGGCACGATGTGATCAACCATTCCCATCCATGATCCGCCCTGCGAGGTCCAGTCAGTATGATAGATCCGCAGGTGCCGACCATCATGCGTCCAGGTGATCGTTCCGTCCGGACAGTCCAGACCAGCGTTTTGGTCGAAGGAGGAATTTGTATGTATCGCTGTGATCGTTTGGACAGACGGCAGGCTGGTTTTGTTCAGCGCCAGCTCCAAACCCCACACCTCGATCGCCGCTGGCGGATTAAAATAGCCTGTTCGCTGATAGGGATTTGTCACCGGGTCCAGCGTCGCGGTCGCGATCCGATTTCCGGCCTGATCCAGTGCATACACCTGCCAAAAATCGTTTGCAGAGGTTTCGACCCAGTTCCAGCTGGCATCGCGCGCGTACCAGCGTCCGATGATCACGAAACAGGTTTTGTTGCTCGCTGCTGAGCTGCGAAAAACAGCCAAAAACGGCATCCTCGGGTTGGGATCATTGCTGCAAACAGTGCCTGTCAAATGCATGTTAAAGGGACCATTGGCCGGCGGTGTTACGTCATCCCGGCATCGAGGTAGGCTGGTTGGGTCTACGCTGACTGGCGTCTCTGTCCCGCCGAAAATCCCTGAGAATGGAAAAACTGGCCAACTGCTGTCCCATATGCCTGGTTGGCTGGGATCGTTGTAGATCGTTTCAGCCGGCGGAGCAATCGTAATCCCGACCGGACCCGAGGTCTCGGGCTCGGCCTCGATCCTCGTCAAGATCAGCCCCCGCCGCGGATCGTGTTTGTACTCCACCCGCCGCGGGATGAGCCGCTTCGACGCCCAGGCGATGCCG
>CAZVHV010000307.1:0-2152 GCA_964627025.1 uncultured Oscillospiraceae bacterium
TTTGCCAAAACTTCAAAAAATAATTTAAATCGGGCGGCCCGGCCGGCCGGGCCGGCGGGACGCCTCTTTCTGACGGGCCCGTCAGCCCCGCTCGTCGAGGGGCACGAAGGGCATGCTGGGAGCCACCGCCTTGTAGGCGGGGCGGATGATCTTGTTGCCGGGGTTGTAGACCTCCTCGATGCGGTGGGCGCACCAGCCCACCATGCGGGCCATGGCGAAGAGGGGGGTGAACAGCTCCTCGGGGATATCCATCATCTTGTAGACCAGGCCGGAATACATGTCGACGTTGGCGCACACCGGCTTGGGGTCGCCCTTCTCGCGGAAGAAGACCCCGGGGGTGAGGCGCTCCACCGCCTCGACCAGTTCAAACTCGTCGAGCATCCCCTTCTGGGCGGCGACCGTCCTGGCGAATTTCTTCAGGATGACCGCGCGTGGGTCGGACAGGGTGTAGACCGCGTGGCCCATGCCGTAGATGAGGCCGGAGCGGTCGCCCGCGCGGCGGTGGATGAGCTTGGTGAGATAGTTCTGGATCTCCTCGTCGTCCTTCCAGTTCTTCACGTTTTTCTTGATGTAGGAGAACATCTCCATCACCTTTTTGTTGGCGCCGCCGTGGCGGGGGCCCTTGAGCGAGCCAATGGCCGCGGAGATCGCGGCATAAATGTCGGTGCCCGAGGAGGACAGCACACGGCAGGCGAAGGCCGAGTTGTTGCCGCCGCCGTGCTCGGCGTGGAGCACCAGGCACAGGTCCAGCAGCCGGGCCTCCTCCAGGGTGTAGCGGTTGTCGTGGCGGACCGAGTAGAGGAAGTTCTCGGCGATGCTCAGCCCGTCCTGCGGGCGGTGGAGATAGAGGCTCTCGTTGTTGTAGTAGTGGCGCTTCACCGCGAAGGCGTGCGCCACCATGACCGGCACCCGGGCGAGGAGCTGGATGGCCTGGCGCATCTCGGTCTCCAGCGTGTTGTCGTCGGGCGCGGGATCGTAGGAGTAGAGGGAGAGCACGCCGCGGGCCAGCTTGTTCATCACGTCCGGACTGGGGGCCTTGATGATCATGTCCTCGGTGAAGCCGGGGGGCAGGGCGCGGTAATAGGCCAGCGCGCTGTTGAAGCTCTCCAGCTGGGCGCGGGTGGGCAGCGCGCCGAAGAGGATGAGATAGGCCGTCTCCTCATAGCCGAAGCGCTCCTCGGCCATAAAGCCGCTGATGAGGTCCTCGACGTCGATGCCGCGGTAGATGAGCTTGCCGTCCATCGGCACCCGCTCGCCGTCCTGCATATAGTAGCCCCGCACGTTTCCGATCCTGGTGATGCCGGCCATCACGCCGGTGCCGTCGGCGTTGCGCAGGCCGCGCTTCACATCCAGATTTTCATAACTGGACGGACCAATGCGGTTATTCTTTTGAAATTCCTTGCATAAGGTTTGAATAAAGTTTACGGACTGAGAGTCACGTTCTGCCTGTTCATGTACCTTTTCCTGCAAATTTTCGAAATACTTCATGGAGGGGTCGCTGTTCGCGCGATTCATTCCATTTGCCTCCTCAACCCAGAATAACACTCCTAATTGTACCCTAAACTTTGGTGTTCGTCAACAGGAAAAGCGTGAAAGAAAACCTGGGAGTACCGTTCCTCCCCCAATAATGTGCCAAAAATGACGGCTGGTTATGCATAACAAAAATTTATTCTTGCAAAACGGAGGGAATTTGCATGAAAACCGTAGTGGCAACGGCGCTGCTTCTGGCGCTGCTTCTTTTTTTGCTCCCCCTGCTGGTCGTGAACGGGACGCCTCTGGCCCTCGGCACGGCCGCGGCCGTGACCCTGCCGCCGGCGCCGGCCGCCGCCTCGCCCACGCCGTCCCCCTCGGCCGGGCAGCGGGCGGACGAGACGCGCACCGTGCGCGTCAAGATGAAGGACGGCACCGTTCAGACCCTGACCATGGCGGACTATCTCTGGGGCGGGGTGGCGGCCGAGATGCCCGCGGCCTTTGAGCCCGAGGCCCTCAAGGCGCAGGCGGTCGCCGCCCGCACCTACGCCTGCTCCAAGCTCGGCCGGACGTCGCAGAACCATCCCGACGCTGACCTGTGCGCCGACAGCGCCTGCTGCCAGGCCTATCTCACCCAGGCCCAGGCCGCCGCCAACTGGGGCGAGGCGGCCGGGGTCTACAC
>CAZVHV010000308.1:0-2147 GCA_964627025.1 uncultured Oscillospiraceae bacterium
GAATCGTTCCGTTTTAGTCCATGTTGCCTACCTGCTTATTGATATCGCCATCGCTTTTCCCATCTATCACTTGATTCGCCCCGCCGTCCGGTACGTTATCGAAGCCGGGCAGTCCGCCTCCGCTTTGGGATGAGCCGCCGGAGCTTCCGGTGTTGGCGCTCGGCTTGGGCGACGGGGTTGCCGCTTCGCCGTTCGGCTTTTGGGAGGGATCGGCGAGCTGTTCCTTGCTCGGCTCTGGCGGCTTGGTCACATCGCTCTGGATGCTCTGCTCCGTGCCGGAGGAGTCGGCGCCGTTATCCGTGGCGGCCGGCTGAGTGGTATCCGGCGCGGTGACCACAACCTCTTTCTCTTTTTCTGTATCGGTGTTCACCGTCACCTCGGCAGGCTGTGAGCTCTGCTGTAGGATCGGCTGTTCGGCGGATTTATCGGGGATGAAGCGGCTGCCGATCAGAGCGACAAGCACAACGCATACCGCGAGGCTTCCGGCAACGATCAGCCGCTTTTTCGTTTTATCGTTCATGTTTTTCATCGGTGCGTCCTCCTGTAAATTTCTGATAGCTCCTTTAAGCCTCACCCTACCATAAGAGACTTCGGAAGTCTATCATTATTATAAAAAACTTCTTGAGATAAGTCAAAACCTGGGAATGAATCCCGCTGTATTTTTCACCTTGATCTGCATGGGGGGCAAGAGCTTTCCGGCGAAGGACACGGGAACCTCCAGCATGATGATGCTGTCGGCCTCGAACCGGGCCGGCGCCTGGTCGCCGGAAGCCAGGGGCGCGTTTCGGATGTCCACAGACAAATTCCAGACCCGAAACTCCAGCCCGCCATCGGCGGTGCTTTTGTTGTGATACCCACCGCTTCCGGTCAGCCCGAGGATGCGGTCGATCCGGTCATAGATGTCGCCGTAGTCCAGCGATTCCTCAAAGTCCCCGGCGATTGGTTGGTATGCCCCCGAGTAGCCCTCCCGGACGCCGTGGTACACATCATCGTAGTTGTCGTTGACGGTGGAAATAACGGCGGCCTGCATCGCGTCCCGCACGCCTTGGGCGATTATCATCAGACGGAAATATTCCGATACGCCGCAGAAGATCAGAGCCAGCGCAAGAGTTATGGCGACGATCAGCGGAAAGGAAGCGCCGCGTTTATCTTGAAGAGCCTTCTTTATTCTTTGCACGTCACCACCTACTTCCAATAGACTTCTGATTTGCCTGACGCGTCGGCTCTCAGGGTAATGGGGAACGATCCGAAGCCCGCGAAAAGGCCGATGTCCGTCTGATAGGTAACGGTCACCGTGACCTCCTGATTGAGCTGGAGGTTGCCGGTTTTCGACCAGGATACGGTAGGCGTGAGGCCGGTGCGCTCCCGCAGGAGCTGTTCCTGCAGGCTGGTTTCGGCTCCCACGCGCCCGGCGATCTCCGCCTCGCGGATCAGCTCCGCGGCGAAGGTGTCCACCTGCTGCTTGGCGATGTACACCGGAAAGACGCGCACGGCAAAGGCAATGACCAGCATGGCGCACAACACCAAAACCGCCACGTCAATGTAGCCCTCGCCGCGCCTTGATTTGACAATACGTTTCAGCACATGGTCACCCCCTGTCCCTGGCGCGGGGGAGCGTACTCGGGATCGAGCTCATAGTCACGCTCCGCGTCGCCCTTGTCCATCAGGCTCCAGAGCGCGTGGTTCATCTCATCGCTGAAATCAACCGTCTGCTCCGAAATCCATTGATCCCTTACGACCTCCAGCGGATTTTGAAAGCGCAGGAGGTATTCCATATAGTCCTCCGGGTACCGGCCGCCGTACAGCTCGTTATATACAAAACGCGCGGCCGTGATCTCATCGCTTTTCCCGATGAGGACGCTTTTTGAAAGCCGGTCCAGTTCCGAGAGATATGCGTTCCAATTGCGGTCGAGCTTCTCCCTTAAGGCTTCCATGATCTGTTCACGCTCCATTTTGCACCTCCTAAAACATCCCGCCGAGGGATGTGATGATTTGAAAGACGATGATGGTCATATAGGTTAGCAGGAAGCACAGGAGCATGAGGAAGGAAAACACCCGGATTTTGGGCGGGATCTTCATGGCCTGGGCCTTGAGCCGCTGAAGCTCCAGCTGCTTCATATCGTGGGCCAGCATCTGAAAATACATCC
>CAZVHV010000309.1:0-2133 GCA_964627025.1 uncultured Oscillospiraceae bacterium
ACCTCTCGACCTTACGGATGCGAACCGTACGCTCTCCCAGCTGAGCTACGCCCCCGGATGTTTTTCGTTCCTGCCTCAAGAGCAGTACCATGACATTATACCACATTTTCTGCTGTTGTAAAGACTTTTTTTCAGGATGAGACCTGGCATAAAAAAGGAGGGGCGGACATCGCTCGATGTCCGCCCAAACAGCTTTTTCAGCTGTAAAAGTTATGGCCGCCGATCGTGGTGACGAGGGTCCTGTTGCGGGATGCCCAGCAGCTTTGGCCCGTGGCGTTGAAAAAGAGGCTCTGGCCCGCTTCCCGCGCGCCGTCCAGGCAGAGCTTGGCGGCGATCACGCTTGCGGCATTCGGCGTGTTGTAGACCGAGCCGTTGCGAACGGGGCTGAACTGATAAGACCCGTATTGGCGGTCAAAAATCACATTATAAATGGTGTCCGGGAACAGCTCGCTGTTTACGCGATTCAGGATGACGGTGCCCACGGCGATCTTGCCGGTCAGCGGCTGCGAGCCGCTCTCCGCGCTAATGATGCGCGAGAGCCAGTAAACGGCCGAACTCGAGTAGTATTGGTCCCCGCTCAGGATGGGGCCGTTTCCCGGTGTGATGCGGATATCTTGTGTGGCGGCGTCCCAAGTGATTGTGGCGCCCAGTGCCTTGGCCAGCACCCGCACAGGCGCCAGGGTGACGCCGGAGTCCAGGATCACGCCGCCCGGCACATAAAGATAGCGGCCGTTTGTTACCAGATAGCTGGCTCCGGGCGTGGCCGTCATGGTGAGGCCGTCCGCGGCCGCCAGCAGGCTGCCGTTTGACCAGGTGACCTGTGCATTCGGATAAAGGGCCTCCACCATTGCGCGGATGGAAATATAGGTCGTCTGATTGCAGCGCCGGGCAGCGGCTCGGTCGAGGATCGAAGTGCTGCCTACGAGGATATCCGGTCCGGCGGCTTTCTCCGCTTCGGGAGATGCTGTCGGCTCAGAGGAAGGGGTCTCCCCGGTGTTGTCCTGTCCTGCGGGCACATCGGTCATCACGGCATCCGCCGCAGTCAACGTGCCATCTGTCTGAAACGCTTCCGCCTCAACGGCTGATGTCCGCCCACACAGCGCAAAGAGCAAAATCAGACTCAGTACAACAGATAGAAATCTTTTCTTCAAATTGTAGCCTCCTGTTTCTGGTTTTTTACTTTTTGTTACCACATTGTAACATTTTATTTTTCAAAAGGCAAGAGAAAGTTTTGTCGAAGCCGGCGGCGGCAAAAAAGGACGGAGCCGCCTGGCTCCGTCCCCTGCTTTACGCATAGAACAAATGGTTTCCGATGGTTGCGAGATAGGGCCGGTTTTCGGTCATCCAAAAGCTGGAGGCTTTGGCCGGATTGAGGAAGAAAAGGCTGTCGCCCACGACGCTGGCTCCGTCCAGGCACAGTTTGGCCGCAAGGACGCTCTCCTCGCTCGGCGCGTTGTAAATGGTGCCGTTGCTGACCGGCTCGAATTGTCCGCCCCACCGGCTGTCGAAAATCACATCGTAGATCGTATTCGGAAAATCCGGACACGCCACGCGGTTGAGCACCACATTGCCCACGGCGAGTTTCCCCAGCAGAGGTTCGCCGCCGCTCTCGGCCGAAATGATGCGGGAGAGCCAGTAAACGGCGTCGCTGGGGTAGTAGCTGGTGGCGGATGGAATGGTGCCGCTGCCCGAAGAAACCGAAACGGTGTCGGCGGCGCCGTTCCAGTCCACATCGGCGCCCAGCGCCTTGGCCAGCACGCGTACGGGCACCAGCGTGGTGTCGTGCTCCAGCTTGACGCCGTCTTTGGCATAGAGCACCCGCCCGTTCGCCGTGAGGTAGCAGTCGCCCGGCCTGGCGGTCAGGAGAAGGTCGGAGGTGCGGACCACCGCGCGGCCATTCTCCCAAGTGATGGAGGCGTCCGGGCACAGGGCCTGGGCGACCGCCCGCAGCGAAACATAGGATGTGCAGCTGCGTACCGAGAGGGACGCGGCCGTCGGCGTGCCATCCACCAGCAGGCAGGTGGCGCCTGCTGCCGGTACTGCGGCCACAAGCAGACCCAAAGCCAGGGTGAGGGCCAGGATCTGTTTTTTCATATAACTCACTCCTTAAAACAATGTAACCAGATTGTAACT
>CAZVHV010000310.1:0-2121 GCA_964627025.1 uncultured Oscillospiraceae bacterium
GGGAATTCCGGAGGAGAGCTTTTCTTTCTCGTCGAGATTCGGACAGTAATCGAGATAGAAGGTCATGTCATAGCCATCCTCCATCGGTTCCACTTCCGCCATCTCCGGTCTTGCTTCCATGATGGAAAGCAGCATAGCACCGATACCGTTGTCAAAGTTAAGGGTGGCATCGTACTGCTCTTTGATCTCATCAAAATAAACAGCCCATGTGCCATTGGAGGTATTCTGTGTACCATCCCTGATGATCTGGTCTGCGAGCTTACCCAACCGAACCGTGATAAAATCTCTTGCCCCCGGCAGGAGGCTGGCATACCTGGCATAGTCATATCCTTCACTCTGAATAAGAACACCCTCGGAATTATTTTTTTCCAACACCAGTAAACAATGATTCAGGCCGTTTCCATCCATCAGCATGAAGTCCGCACTCTCTGCAATAAAGCCGGTATCCCGGAGCAGATTGTTTTTGAACTGCCGGTATTCTTCTTCCGACAATTCCACAATTTTTTCAATCACACAGTCCCTTACGGGGAATTCATTGGTCTTTCTTTCAAAGACTGCCTGTAAATTCAGCATATTGTTCTCCTTCCTTTTCCTGCCTATGGCAGATAGTTTCTTGGATTTTTTGCTGTACCGTTTACTCTCACCTCAAAGTGCAGGTGGTTTCCGGTGCTCTTTCCGGTGGAACCCACCCTTGCGATGACATCTCCGGCCTTTACGGTCTGCCCCTCGCTGACCAGAATCTCTGAACAATGACCATATAGCGTGACCAGCCCGCCGCCGTTATCGATGGTCAGGTGATAACCATATCCTGTAGTTCCATAGCTCACGGTTTCCACTGTGCCGTCTTTAGCTGCCCGGATTGCCGTGCCCTTAGCAGCGCCAAGGTCAATACCGTCATGTCCGGCCCATTCTCCTGTGACGGGGTCAGTTCTGCCGCCGAATTCCGAAGTTACCATGGACCGCCAACCGCTCCCAAGCGGAGAGACAAATCCACTTGCGGATGCTGTTTTAGACGCTTCGGCATATGGCCTTGCGTACAGAACCTGTTTATCCGCATCGAACAGGCTACGGTATACTACCTTGCCACGGGAGGATGATGCGTCCACCACCATACCGTCCCCGGCGTAAATCCCCACATGCGTAATATTGAGATATCGTCCGTTTACCTTGTGGCTCCAGAACACGAGATCCCCCGGAGCCAGGTCTGATTTGGAGATGGTCAGGCCGTTATCCACGCAATATTTGCCCTGCGCAGCGGCGGTGCCGGGGAGCTTGACTCCCAGCTGGCGGTACACCGATTGCACCAGATAGCTGCAATCGGTGTAATCGCCAGAACCTCGAAGCTCCTGGGAATACGGATCTCCCAGACGGTCCAGGGCAATCTGAACAGCCTCAGAGCCTGTTTCGCCCACCGGCAGGTCGTAGAACAGATCCGCCAGCTGCTCCGGTGTCCAATCCGACCACTGGTCAAAACTATCGCCTTCTCCCGGCGCTCCTGTTCCATACAGCGCCCTATAGTAGATTTCTGAGGCGTTGGCCTTATTCTCATAGGTAATCTCCCGGCCAAGGGTACTTTCAAGATTTGCATAGATTTCAGGCAGGGAGTCAATCGGAACAGCCACGGTATACGTTTCTTCGGTTTCATTACCGTCTGCATCCGTCACGGTGCGGGTGCGTTTCTCATAGCGGACGAAGCAATCGGCAATCCCCCGGTAATCCATGCCACGCAGAGATTCGACGCCGAAATACAGAGAATAAAAAACGGCCTTGACCTGTGTGGGGTCAAGGCTTCCGTCCTCAATCATGGGCGTGATGTCCGCGATGGCAGCGTCCAATTCCGTAAAGCCGGACCGCATATCCTCAATGTACTGGCGGTAATCTTCTGGTACCTGCCCGGAGATCACGCCGCCGTGAAAGGAAAGCTGAACAGCCATGTTGTTGTGGTCAGTAGTGCCGGAGAGAAGGCTGGTAATCATCACAATGATGAGGATAAAAGGTGTTAAAATGGCAGCGATGATAACGCCGAGGGCCTTCCAGGTTCGCTTGTCGGTGGCGGCGGCAACAGCGGCTTTGACCGCCAGAGCGATGGTTGCGGGATCTGCCATGCATCATCACCACCAT
>CAZVHV010000311.1:0-2106 GCA_964627025.1 uncultured Oscillospiraceae bacterium
GGTGGTAGCCGCGGAGGTAATGGTGATGCCGCGCTCCTGCTCCTGCGCCATCCAGTCCATGGTGGCGGTGCCTTCGTGAACTTCGCCGATCTTGTAGTTCACGCCGGTGTAGTAAAGGATTCTCTCGGTCGTTGTGGTCTTGCCCGCGTCGATGTGAGCCATAATACCGATATTTCGGGTACGCTCGAGGGATACTTTCCTTGGCATAGTCTAACTCCTCAATCCTACCAGCGATAGTGCGCAAACGCCTTGTTGGACTCTGCCATCTTGTGGGTGTCCTCGCGCTTTTTCACGGCGCTACCAAGGTTGTTGGCGGCGTCCATCAGTTCGCCGGCCAAGCGCTCTTTCATGGTTTTCTCACTGCGGTTACGAGAATAGGTGGTCAGCCAGCGCAGACCAAGGGTCTGGCGACGTTCCGGGCGCACCTCGATGGGCACCTGATAGGTTGCACCACCCACGCGGCGGGCTTTCACTTCCAAAGACGGCATGATGTTCTCAACGGCGGTATTGAATACCTCCAGAGGCTCCTTGCCGGTCTTCTCCTGGATGATTTCGAAGGCGCTGTAAACGACCTTCTGGGCCACGCCCTTTTTACCATCCAGCATAATGCTGTTTACGAGCTTGGTAACCAGTACGGAATGGTACACTGGATCGGGCAAAATTTCCCGTTTGGGTACGTTTCCTCTTCTGGGCACTTTGCTTCCCTCCTTCATATTGGGACACAGGTCGGAGACCGAATGTCCTCTGATTTCATAGGTACTCGAAAAATCTCATGATTTTCCGTGTAAGACAAGTGCCTGCTTGTCCAGTGCCTGCCGGAGAAACGCTTACCCCTGTGCCCCGCATCCGTCTCCCCCATATGGGGCTTCCGGTGCGGCGCATGTATGATAAGCGCACACGGCAAGGCTTGTGCCTTGCGCCTGTTGCGCAAAATTGCAAGTCAAAAAAGAAGTTCTTACTTCTTGGCGGCAGTCTTGCCGGCCTTGGGCCGCTTGGCGCCGTACTTGGAACGGGCCTGCATGCGTCCGGAAACGCCCTGGGCGTCCAGCGTACCGCGGATGATGTGGTAACGGACACCGGGGAGATCCTTGACACGGCCGCCGCGGATCATGACCACCGAGTGCTCCTGCAGGTTGTGGCCCACACCGGGGATATAAGCGGTCACTTCGTATCCATTGGTCAGACGCACACGGGCGATCTTACGCAGGGCGGAGTTCGGCTTCTTCGGGGTGGACGTTCTTACCGCGGTGCACACACCTCTCTTCTGAGGAGACGGCAGGTCGGTCTCGCGGTTTCTCAGGGTATTCAGGCCATGCTGCATAGCGGGAGAGGTCGACTTATAGGTCACCTGCTCTCTTCCTTTGCGAACCAGCTGATTAAACGTAGGCATGGTTTTCCTCCTTTCAAACATATTATCTATTTTAACGGGATGATACTCCCGTTAAAAACATTTGACAACGGCAGCTACCGCGCTGCCAACGGCGATCTCACAGGCGGCGCCCAGCTCGGCCATGGTACACATGGTCTCCACCGGCACGTTTTTTTCTCCGCACAGCTTCTCCAGCGGTTCGGTGACGCGGGGATCGGCGTCCTCCGCTAAAAAAACCCGCACGGCGCGTCCGTCGACGATGGCCCGTTTGGTCTGCTTGGCTCCTGCGACCCTGGGTCCGTTCTTGAGTTCAGCCAGCATCACAGTACCCCCTGTCTCTTGCATCTCAATGGAAAGCGGGGTTTTTGCCCCCTCGTTTTTCCAGCGTCAGATATACCTGCGCAATTTGGTATTATAGCATTTGTAAAACGGCAAGTCAAGTAAAATCGAGAACATTTGGCAAAGCTTTTCTCTTCCCGGTCCGCTTGCAGCCGGAACGGCCGCAGAGCGTGCGCGGCAGAGACAAAAGGCCCTCGTTCGCGGCGGCTTATCGCCTGCGGACGAGGGCCCCGGGCGTACCGCGGGCAGGCAGAGTGCCGGATACGCCTTTGCGTCAGGTTCGGAAGAAAGCGCGCGCCGCGGGCTTATTCTCCCTCAAAAATCTCTTCCGGATCCGCCAGGCCCTCCTCCTCACCGATGACGGAGGCAAGGGAGGCCACGGCCGCATAAGAGGCGGC
>CAZVHV010000312.1:0-2098 GCA_964627025.1 uncultured Oscillospiraceae bacterium
GCCGTTCCAGTGTCTCGGGAGCCAGGTGGCGCTTCAGCATGCCGCCGACCGCGACCGAAATAGAGCCGGTCTCCTCCGAAACGATGGCAACCACGGCGTCGGCGTGCTCGCTCATGCCGATGCCCGCCCGGTGGCGCATGCCAAGTTCGCGGCTGAGATTGACATTGCCGGAGAGCGGGAGCATACAGCCCGCGCCCGCGACCCTTCCGCCGCGGATGATGACCGCGCCGTCATGCATGGGCGCCTTCGGCCAGAAAATGTTTTTCAGCAGCTCGCTGGAAACCGTCGCGTCCAGCACCGTACCGGTTTTGATCACGTCATCCAGCATGTTCTTGCGCTCGAAGACAGTGAGCGCGCCGATCTTATCCTTGGAAAGGGCCGTATAGGCGATCACCGTCTGTGCGATGGCGCTTTCCAGCTCATCGGGGATCTCGTCATGTCCGAACATGTCGCCCAGTCTTTTGCTGCCCACCTGTTCCAGGAAGCGTCGAAGCTCTGGCTGAAAGACAATGATAAGCGCTAAAAATCCAAGCTCGACCGCCCGTCCGACGATAAAGTTGATCACATTCAGATGAAATTGGTAGGACAACCAGAGCAGCACGACAATAAACAAAATGGCCTTGGCCACCTGGGCGGAACGGCTGCGCCGCAGAAGGAGCATGCCCCGGTAAAGCACATAGGCGACAATCGCGATGTCGATGATATCAAAGATAGTGACGATCTTCAGATACTGCTGCACCGTCCCGATCCATTGCATCAAAACGTTCATTTTCCGTGTCTCCCACCGTTATGAAGTGACTCCCAACCCTTTTCCGAAGGCAAAAAGGGACAGTGCGCCTATCTTAGGTATTATACTGTATCCTCAGCAAAATGGCAAGCAAATGGGGTGTGAATTTTATGTGAAGAAACCGCGGCCGGAGCCTCTGCTCCGGCCGCGGGAAACGCAAACGGGTCACATCTTCCGTCCCGATGCAAGGTTCCTCACCTGCGCCACGAACAGATCCACCTCGTTCTGTGTGTTGAATGCAGAGAAGCTGGCGCGGACGACCCCGGTTTCCAGCGTGCCGGCTGAATTGTGCGCCATCGGCGCACAGTGCAGCCCGGCCCGCACGGCGATGCCCCGGCGCCCAAGCTCTGTTCCAACATCCTCACAGTCCATGGAAGAGAGGTTGAACGCCAGGACCCCCGTCTGTGTCCCCGGATCATCCGCGGCAAAGACTCTGACGCCCCCAATGGAGCGCAGACCTGACGCCGCCTTTTCCATGAGCGACTGCTCATGGCGCAGAATGGCGTCCGGCCCTTTCTGCCGCACATAGCGGATCCCCTCTAACAGACCGGCCACGCCAGGAATATTGTGCGTGCCGGCCTCCAGCCGGTCCGGAAGAAAGTCCGGCATCTGCTGAAAGGCCGACGCGCTTCCCGTTCCTCCCTGCAGCAGCGGTTCGGCCGTGCCGCGGCACAGAAGCAGCCCGGTGCCCTGGGGGCCGTACAGCCCCTTGTGCCCGGGCATGGCAATGAATGCCGCCTTCAGCCTCTCATAATCCACAGGCAGGCATCCGGCAGACTGCGACGCATCCAGGATCAAAGGGATCTTTCTGGCAGCGCACAGCTCCGCGATTTTTTCAACCGGCAAAATATAGCCGAACACGTTGGAGACATGCGTGCAGATCACCGCATCGACCTCGTCCGTCATCTTCCGTTCGAATTGGAGGAGGAGAAGGTCGGGGCGAAATAAGGGCGACGTGGCCACTTTGATCGTAACGCCATCGATTGCGGCCAGCGGGCGGGTCACCGCATTGTGCTCATAGCCGGAAATGAGCACGGTCCTCCCCTGCTTTACCAGTGATTTGATAGCAATGTTCAAACCATGGGTGGCATTGAAGGTCAGCACCACATTTTCAGGCTCCGGCACATGAAAAAGCTCCGCCGCTGCCGCGCGGCAGGAAAACGAGGCCTCCGCCGCGAGCAGCGCGGGCCGATGTCCGCCCCGCCCGGGGCTGGCCATGTGGCTCATAGCAAAGGAAGCCGCCCGTGCCACGGCAGGCGGCTTTTGCAGGGTGGTGGCTGCGTGATCCAGGTTGATCACAGGCCCACCTCC
>CAZVHV010000313.1:0-2086 GCA_964627025.1 uncultured Oscillospiraceae bacterium
GGCGTCGACCGAGGGGGTGGTGCGGTTGCCTTCGGCGTTGGGGATGACGACGGCTTCGCCGCCCTCCATCACAGCCACGCAGGAATTGGTGGTACCAAGATCAATACCAATGATTTTAGACATAATGATGTTTCTCCTATATGAAAAGATAATGGTTTAACAGATTCAGTTGGCTACCTTGACCAGGGCGAAACGGATCACCTTGTCGCCAAGCTTGAAGCCGGTCTGGAAACAGTCCGTAATGATATTTTTCCCCAGCGACTCGTCCTCGATGTGCACGATCGCGTTGTGCAGGGCCGGGTCGAAGGGCTCGCCCACGGCGGGGATCTCCTGGATGCTCAGTTTCTCGAGCACCGCTTTGAACTGGGTCATGGTCATTTCCACGCCCTTGGCGTAGGCCTCGTCCACCGTCTCCTGCTTCATGGCCCGCTCGAGGTTGTCGTAAACGGGGAGAAAGGCGAGCAGGGTGTCGGCCTGGGCGTCCGCCCACGCGGAGCCGCGTTCCCGCTGGCTGCGCTTGCGGAAGTTGTCGTACTCGGCGGCGAGGCGCAGGTATTTGTCCTCCTGCTCGGTGAGCGCCGTCTTGAGTTTTTCCACCGCGTCCAGGAGCGGCGCGGCCGCTTCCGCCTCGGGGAGCTCGGCCTCGGGCGTCTCGTTCACGACGGCTTCATCCTTGTCCATGTTTGCCATGTTGGGTTATTCCTCCTTGTTGGAATCCGACAGCTTTCCCCGGCCCAGAAGGCGGGAGAGGCTGTCCGCAAAATACGTCAGGCGGGCGGAGAGCTTCGCGTAATCCATGCGGGTGGGTCCGACCACCCCGACGATGCCCTGCATGTCGTCGCCGATCTCATAGCTGGCCATGACCACGCTGGACTCCTTCAGGGCCTCGGCCACGTTCTCCGGGCCGATGAGGATGCGCCCGGTGTCGTTCCTCGGAACGAGGAACCGGTGCAGGTCGGACTCTTCCGAGAGATAGTTCATAAGCGGCTCCGCGCGGTCCAGGCTGTGGTACTCGGGGTGGGAAAGCAGATTCGCGATGCCCCAGGTATGTCCCCTGCGCTGCTCCAGCTCTTCCAGCACCTCGATCTCAAAGGAGACCACCAGGGAGATCAGCCCGTAGGTCTCGCCGGCGGCGTGGGCCGCCACGCGCATGAGCTCGGGGGTGATCTCTTCCAGCGTCAGGCCGGTGAAGGTGGTGTTGAGCAAAGTGTTGAGCAGCTGGAGCTGGGCTTCGTTTAAATCGGTCGGCAGACGCACCAGACGGTTGTGCACCGTATTCGCGTCGGTCATGAGAACGATGATGAACGCGCTGCGTTCGACCATCAGCAGATCGAAGCGGCGGATGGTCACGCGGGCGGACCCCGCGGTCAGGGCAAAGGCGGGGTAGCGGGTCAGGTGGGAAAGAATACGGCCCGCCTGCTCGAGCACCCGGTCCAGTTCCTGCATTTTCAGTTTGAGCGCCTCGTTGATGCGCCGCGTCTCCTGCTGTGAAAGACGGTGCTCCTCCATGAGCTCGTTGACATACAGGCGGTAGCCCTGCGGAGAAGGAATCCGTCCGGCGGAGGTGTGGGGCTGTTCCAGGAGCCCCAGCGCTTCCAGGTCGGCCATTTCGTTGCGGATGGTCGCGGAGGAGACGTCCAGTTCGGCGTTTTCCATGATACATTTGGAACCGACGGGCTCTGCCGATCGGATGTAATTTTCAATCACGGCACGGAGGATCCGGCGTTTTCGCTCGGTCAGATCCATTCCTGTCACCTCCGTTAGCACTCTGTTGTCCTGAGTGCTAAAGATAATGTACCACCACGCTTTCCAAATGTCAAGAGCCAGAGATGTAAATATTGTATGAATGGAAAATGGGGGAAAAAGCGGGCGGTCAGTCGGCTTTGCGGGGTTCTCCTTCCGGAAGGGGGCGGCGGCGGGGGTCCCCGGGCGCCCACGCGGGCAGCGGGAGCCGCTGCATGCCGCTGAACACATAGTCCTTGAGCTTGGGATACCGCGCCGACAGCTCGGCGATCAGCTCCTTCACCTCCTGCCGCTTGGTGCTGCCGTTGGCGGGGCCGGGGTTGTGGACGACGGGGAGCTCCAG
>CAZVHV010000314.1:0-2083 GCA_964627025.1 uncultured Oscillospiraceae bacterium
CACCTCGCCCAGGTTATGCGGCGGGATGTTGGTGGCCATGCCGACCGCGATGCCCCCGGTGCCGTTGACCAGAAGGTTCGGGAACCGCGCGGGCAACACGACAGGCTGCTCCAGTGTTTCGTCAAAATTCGGGTAGAAATCCACCGTTTCTTTATCTATATCCCGCAAAAGCTCCATTGTGATCTTGGACATGCGCGCTTCGGTATACCGCATGGCGGCGGCGCTGTCCCCGTCCACCGAACCGAAGTTCCCGTGGCCGTCCACCAGCATGTGGCGGATGGAAAAATCCTGCGCCATGCGCACCATGGCCTCGTACACCGAGGAATCGCCGTGCGGATGGTATTTGCCCAGCACGTCGCCCACGATGCGCGCGCTTTTCCTGTACGGCTTGTCCGGATACAGGGAAAGTTCGCTCATGGAATACAGGATGCGCCGGTGCACCGGCTTCAATCCGTCCCGCACGTCGGGCAGCGCGCGGTTGATGATGACCGCCATCGCATAGGCCATGAAGGACTTTTTCATTTCTAAATTTATGTCAATCGGTATGATCTTGTTCGCATCCAAATTCGTATTCGCCCCTTTTCAAGCTTACTCTATATATCCAGGTTCGCAACCAATTTTGCGTTTTGTTCTATGAATTCCTTGCGAAGAAAAACGTTGTCGCCCATCAGCATGTTGAACGTTTCCTCCGCGTCGATGGCATCCTTCAGGTTCACCTTCAGCAGAATCCTTTTTTCGGGATCCATGGTGGTGTCCCACAGCTGCTCCGCGTTCATTTCCCCGAGGCCCTTGTAGCGCTGGATGGTCGCGCCCTCGCCGATCTCCTCCAGGTGTTTTTTCAACTCCTCGTCGCTGTAAAGGTATGTTTCGCTTTTGCCCTTGGACACCTTGTACAGCGGGGGCTGCGCGATATACACGTGGCCCTTGTCGATCAGCGGCCGCATGTACCGGTAGAAGAAGGTGAGCATCAATATGCGGATATGGCTGCCGTCCACGTCCGCGTCGGTCATGCAGATGATCTTGTGGTAGCGGAGTTTTTCCAGGTCGAACTCTTCGCTGATGCCCGCGCCGAAGGCGGTGATCATGGCCTTAATCTCGTTGTTGGAGAGCGCCTTGTCCTGCCGGGTTTTTTCCACGTTCAGGATCTTGCCGCGAAGAGGCAGTATGGCCTGGAACCGGCGGTCGCGGCCCTGCTTGGCGCTGCCGCCCGCGCTGTCGCCCTCCACGATGAAGATCTCGCACTTGGAGGCGTCTTTCTCGCTGCAGTCCGCTAATTTCCCGGGCAACGCGGAGTATTCCAGCACCGATTTGCGGCGGGTCAGTTCCCGCGCTTTTTTGGCGGCTTCCCGCGCGCGCTTGGCGGTAAGGCATTTTTCGATGACCACCCGGGCCATCTGGGGGGTCTCCTCCAGAAAGGCGGTGAGGCCTTCCGCCACCACGCCGTCCGTCAGGGTGCGCATCTCCGAATTGCCGAGCTTGGTCTTGGTCTGACCCTCGAACTGCGGCTCCATCAGCTTGACGCTGATGATGGCGGTGAGGCCCTCGCGGATGTCTTCGCCCGAGAGGTTGCTTTCGCTGCCCTTGATATAGCCGTATTTCTGCGCGTAGCCGTTCACCACCCGGGTAAGCGCGGACTTAAAGCCGTTTAAATGCGTGCCGCCTTCATGGGTGGAAATGTTGTTCGCGAAGGAATAGATGTTTTCGTTGAACCCTTCGTTGTACTGCATGGCCACTTCCACCACCGAAGTGCCGTCCTCGTTGGTGGAGGTTAAATAGATCGGGTCGTCGAACAGGGGGGATTTGTTTTTATTGAGATACTTCACGAAGGATTTGATGCCGCCTTCGTAGCAGTATTCCCGCTCCACGGCCTTCTCCCCGCGTTCGTCGCGGATGGTGATCCTGACGCCCGCGTTCAGAAACGCCATTTCCCTAAACCGGCTGCAAAGGGTATCGAAGGAAAACTCCACCGTCTCAAAGATCGTGTCGTCTGGGAAAAACCGGATGGAGGTACCCCGCCCGTCCGTCTTGCAGACCGTTTCGAGCTCGGTGGTTTTGATACCGCGCGAAAATTCCTGCCGGTATT
>CAZVHV010000315.1:0-2054 GCA_964627025.1 uncultured Oscillospiraceae bacterium
ATGCACTGCTCGGCAATCGCGTCGGTATAGTAAGGATTGGGCGCTATGGTGCCCATGCCTCCGGTATTCGGCCCCTCGTCGTTGTCCCCGATCCGTTTGTGATCCATGGAGGAAACCATGGGGACAAGGGTCCTGCCGTCGGTGAAGGACAGCACCGACACCTCGGGCCCGGTGAGGAACTCCTCGATCACCACCCGGCTGCCGCTTTCGCCAAAAATCTTGTCCTCCATCATGGAGCGGACGGCTTCCTTCGCCTCTTCCCGGGTCTGGGCGATGACGACGCCCTTGCCCAGCGCCAGCCCGTCGGCCTTGATGACGGTGGGAACGGGCGCGGTGTCGAGATAGCGCAGGGCCGCGTCCATCTCGTCGAAGCTCTCGTACCCCGCGGTGGGGATCCGATATTTCTTCATGAGTTCCTTGGAGAACACCTTGCTGCCCTCCAGCACGGCGGCGTCCGCGGTGGGGCCAAAGGCGGGGATCCCGACCTTCTGGAGCGCGTCCACCGCGCCGAGCACCAGCGGATCGTCGGGCGCCACCACGACAAAGTCGATGCTCTGCGCCACGGCAAAGCCGACCATCCCGGCGATGTCCTTCGCCCCGATCTCCACGCACTCGGCGTCCTGCGCGATGCCGCCGTTGCCGGGCAGGGCGTAGATGGCGGTGATCTCGCGGTTCTCCTTCAGTTTCTTGATGATGGCGTGCTCTCTGCCGCCGCCGCCGACTACCATAACCTTCATAGGCTCACCTCTTCTTTTGTGCGGGGGCACGGTGCCCCCCGGCTCAATGATGGAACAGGCGCATGCCCGTAAACGCCATGGCGATGCCGTATTTGTCGCAGGCCGCGATCACGTTGTCGTCCCGGATGGAGCCGCCCGGCTCGGCGATGTACGACACGCCGCTGCGGCGCGCCCGCTCGATGTTGTCCCCGAAGGGGAAGAAGGCGTCGCTGCCCAGCGCCACGCCGGTGACGGCCGCGAGATATGCCTTCTTTTCCTCCGCGGAGAAGGGCTCGGGGCGGACGGTGAAGAACTGCTGCCACACGTCGTCGCCCAGCACGTCCTCGCTCTGGTCGGAGATATAGACGTCGATGACGTTGTCGCGGTCGGCCCTGCCCAGCGTGGGCAGGAAGGGCAGGGAGAGCACCTTTTCATGCTGGCGCAGGTGCCAGATATCGGCCTTGCCGCCCGCCAGGCGGGTGCAGTGGATACGGGACTGCTGGCCCGCGCCCACGCCGATGGCCTGTCCGTCCACCGCGTAGCACACCGAGTTGGACTGGGTGTACTTGAGGGTGATGAGGGCGATCACGAGGTCGCGCTTGGCGCTTTCGGGGATCTCCTTGTTCTTCGTGACCACCTTGGACAGCAAATCGGTATCGATCCGGAACTCGTTGCGGCCCTGCTCGAAGGTGACGCCGTAGACCTGCTTGCGCTCCACGGGGTCGGGCATGAAGTCCGGGTCGATCTTAACGATGTTGTAATTGCCGTTGCGCTTGGATTTGAGCAGCTCCAGCGCCTCGGGGGTGTAGCCCGGGGCGATGATGCCGTCGGAGACCTCGCGCTTGATGACGGCCGCGGTGGTGGCGTCGCAGACGTCGCTCAGCGCGATCCAGTCGCCGAAGGAGGACATGCGGTCGGTGCCGCGGGCGCGGGCGTAGGCGCAGGCCAGGGGCGACTCGTCCAGCCCCTCGATGTCGTCCACGAAGCAGGCCTTCTTGAGCGCGGGGCTCAGGGGAAGGCCCACGGCGGCCGAGGTCGGGCTGACATGCTTGAAGGAGGTGGCGGCCGGCATGTTCAGCGCCGCCTTCAGCTCCTTCACCAGCTGCCAGCTGTTAAAGGCGTCCAGGAAGTTGATGTAGCCCGGACGCCCGCTCAAAATCTCGATGGGCAGCTCGCTGCCGTCGTGCATATAGATCTTCGCGGGCTTCTGGTTGGGGTTGCAGCCGTATTTCAGCTCGAATTCCTTCATTCCTGCTTAACCTCCGTTCTTATTGATCATGCGGTTCCGGACTTCGCCCGTGGCAAGGTCCACGAAGCGGACGTAGAGAGAGATGCAAT
>CAZVHV010000316.1:0-2049 GCA_964627025.1 uncultured Oscillospiraceae bacterium
GATGCGGTTGCCCTCGTCGAGGTTGTCCCACAAATCCCTGGTGAACGCGTCGATATCGTTCGGGACGGCCACCCGCTCGGGCTCGCCCACGAAGGTGGGGATGGGGTCGCCGTCCTGCACATAGGTGTGGATGAAATGGCCCACGCCGCGCAGGGGGGCGTAGGAGAAGGTGAAGCGGTTGCACGCGGAGCCCTCGGGGTCGGCGCTCTTGAGGATGCTCATCTTGTAGGCGAAATCGCCCCCCGCGAAGGTCAGCATGCCGCTGATGCGGGGGGTGAAATTGGGCGCGTCCGGCTCAAAGCAGCGGGTCTCCAGCGCCTGCTCGAAGGTCTTGCCCGCGGCGAGGCCGTCGTAGACCGTGTCGGTCTGGTCGCCGTTGGTCACGATCAGGTGCTCCCCCAGCTTGCGGATGGGGGAATAAATGATGAGGGAGGGATCGGCCACCTTGGAGGGGTCGAAGGGATGGATGACCACCTCGTCCCCCTGCTCCAGGAAGATGCGGTTGCGGCTGTTCTCGCTGCGGCCCATGATGAAATATGCGCACACCGCGCTGGCGCCGTCCTCGCTCTTGCCGATGACGATTCCGCGGCCCACATAGCTGTTCCCGCGGATGATGGCGCCGATGCTCTGCTTCTCGTATACGTTCATACCTTGTCCTTCCCCTTTGCCTGTTTTAATGCGCGGGCCACCTGCTCCACGGCCCGGGGCAGAATCTTCCATTCCGCCTGTTCCATCACCCGCCGCTGCAGGGTCTGGGGCGTGTCGCCCCTGCGGACGGGAACGGCTTTCTGCAAAATGATCTCCCCGCCGTCGGGGATCTCGTTGACGAAGTGCACCGTGGCCCCCGTCACCTTGACCCCGTAGCGGAGGGCCGCCTCGTGGACGTGCAGCCCGTAAAAGCCCTTGCCGCAGAAGGCCGGGATGAGCGAGGGATGGACGTTCAGGATGCGGTTGGCGTACGCCTTCGTGAACGACTCGCTCAGGATACACATAAAGCCCGCCAACACGATCAGGTCGATGTCGTGGGCGGCAAGCTGCGCTTTGATCTTTTCCTCGAATTCCTGCTGGGTGGCGCACGCCTTCCTGACCACCACGGCGGTGGGGATGCCGCGCTCGGCCGCCCGGGTGAGGGCGTAGGCGTCCGGGTTGCTGGAGATCACCAGCGCCAGCGTCCCGCTTTTCAGCGTTCCGGCCGCCTGCGCGTCGATCAATGCCTGGAGATTGGTGCCGCCGCCCGAAACCAGGACGGCGATCTTCACACTCAGCATAAAACCACGCCTTCGTCGGATGCGGCGATCTCGCCCAGCACGTAGGCGTCCTCGCCGTTCTGACGGAGCACCTCCAGCGCCTTGTCGGCGTCGTTCTTGTCCACCACCACGCTCATGCCCACGCCCATGTTGAAGGTGTTGAACATGTCGCGCTCGGGGACGTTGCCCACGCTGGCGATCAGATTGAAGATGGGCAGGGTGCGCACCGCGCTCTTTTCGATCTTCGCGCCGAAGCCCTTGGGGATGCTGCGGGGGATGTTCTCATAGAAGCCGCCGCCCGTGATGTGGGAGACCGCCTTGACGGTGACGGCGTCGTACAGGGCCAGCATGGGCTTCACATAAATTTTCGTGGGGGTGAGCAGGGTCTCGCCCACGCCCTTGCCGCCCAGCTCGTAAATGGGCTCCTTCAGGTCGGTGGTGTCGACGTGGAAGATCTTGCGCACCAGCGAAAAGCCGTTGGAGTGCACGCCGCTGGAGGGCAGCGCGAGGATCACGTCGCCCGCCCGGACCGCTTTGTTGTCCAGAATGCGGTCGCGGTCCACCACGCCCACCGAAAATCCGGCCAGGTCATACTCCTCCTCGGGGTAAAAGCCCGGCATCTCGGCCGTCTCGCCGCCCACCAGGGCGCAGCCGGACTGCACGCAGCCGTTGGCCACGCCGGCGACGATGGAGGCCACCTTCTCGGGATAGTTCCTGCCCACGGCGATATAGTCGAGGAAAAACAGCGGCTTTGCGCCGCAGCAGATGATGTCGTTGACGCACATGGCCACGCAGTCGATGC
>CAZVHV010000317.1:0-2048 GCA_964627025.1 uncultured Oscillospiraceae bacterium
GAACGACAAGTATTTATTTTGGCACGGACGGTTATCTGGCCGTTAGGAGTGAACCGGGTATGGCAAATACGGATTATATCTGGAATGCACAGTCGCAATTGAACCCGCTTCTTTTCCCCAGCAAATATTCGAACGGTCTTCTCCCCGCTGCGGGTGCCAACGATCTCTCTTCTCCATATGTGTTGATCAACCATACGGGACAATCTTCCGGCCAGAACTATCAAGGCAAGATAACCATGGCCGTAAACCAGGACCTGAAGAAAGTGATTGACGGGCTTAAGCTCAAGGTGCAGGGTGCTTACGATATCCACAGTATCTTCGGCGAGCAGCGGTATGTTCAACCGGCTCTTTTTCAGGCCCTGGGGAGAAACACTAACGGAAGCCTGATCATGAAAGAGAATGTTCAGGCTGTTCCCGCCCGGTATAGCAAGCAGGTAAATCAATATCGAAAATATCATTTTGAGACTACACTTAACTACGAGAAGCTCTTGGCTGACGATCACCGGTTCACCGGACTGCTTTACTACTACCTGAGTGATGAGAAGGCAACAACGGAAGCGGTGAACAGTCTGGCTGCAATTCCATTGAGGTACCAGGGAGTGTCGAGTCGTTTAACATATAGTTTTAAAGATACCTACATGATGGATGTGAACTTCGGCTATACCGGCTCGGAGAACTTCCAGCCCGGAAAACAGTACGGTTTCTTTCCCTCTATTGCTCTCGGATGGAGCCCCACGAACTATGAACTGGTAAAGAACAACCTGCCGTGGTTAAATTTTTTCAAGATACGTGCTTCATACGGCACGGTTGGAAATGACAGGATTACGAGTCGCAGGTTCCCGTATCTCACGATGGTAAATATCGGTCAGAACTCAATCTGGGGAGGGAACAACGTGGAAACCATTAACGAAACCATCGTGGGGGCAGACAACCTGAAGTGGGAGAAAGCGTTGAAGAAAGACCTCGGTTTCGAAGGGCGCCTGTTTGATGACAAAATTGAGTTTGTTGTCGACTTCTTCGACGATCAGCGTGACGGTATCTTTCAGCCCAGGGTCCAGGTGCCTGATTATGTAGGGGTAATCTCCATGCCCTACGGTAACGTGGGGAAGATGAAGAGTTACGGTTCTGACGGCAACATCAGTTTCAGTCACCAGATTGATGCAAGCAAGAGCTTTGTATTGAGAGGGAATTACACTTACTCCACCAATTTGATTCAAAACTGGGAGCAACTTTATCTTGAATATCCCTACCTGGAGTATACGGGTTACCCTTACAACGTGATCCGGGGTTTCCAGAGCTTAGGGCTTTTCAAGGATGAAGACGATATAAAGTACAGTCCCAGGCAACAGTTTGGCGATGTTGCGCCCGGTGATATCAAATACAAAGACATTAACGCCGACGGTGTGATTAACGATGAGGATAAAGTACCTCTATCCTACAGTACCTATCCGCGCTTAATGTATGGGTTCGGAGGTGAATTCAGGTACAAGAGCTTCACGCTTGGCGTCATGTTTAAAGGAACCGGGAAAACTGATTTTTTCCATGTAGGACAGTCCGGAAACGGAATGGGCTACGTTCCATTCCACGGTGGAGCAACGGGAAATGTGTTGACGATCATAAACGATCCTTCCAGCCGGTGGATCCCAAGGGAATACGCCGCGCAGGCAGGGATTGATCCCTCGCTTGCCGAAAATCCAGGTGCACGCTTCCCCAGGCTGCAGTATGGATACAACAGCAACAACTCTCAGTTATCCGATTTCTGGAAAGGAGATGCCCGCTATTTGAGATTGCAGGAGGTGACATTAAATTACAACCTGAAACTCCATTCCTTAAGACGGATTGGTGTTTCGTCTCTTGACTTGCAACTGGCTGGAACAAACCTTTTTGTATGGGACAAGGTAAAACTGTTTGATCCGGAGCAGGCCCGTTACAATGGGCGCGCCTATCCGATCCCCTCGGTTTTTACTTTCCAACTTTATATAAACATTTAACACACATATATATAATGGACAGATTAAAACTATTATCCATCCTCCTTTCGGTCATCT
>CAZVHV010000318.1:0-2041 GCA_964627025.1 uncultured Oscillospiraceae bacterium
TCCGCTGTCGCCGGGGTGCCGCCCGATGCCTTTTCCTCGGACGGCCAGTTTTGGGGCAATCCGCTCTATAACTGGAAGACCGCGCAGCCCTCTCTCTTTGCGTGGTGGACAAGGCGCATGGGCTGGGCAGGCCGGCTTTACGATGTCGTGCGGATTGATCACTTCAGGGGGTTTCATACTTATTGGTCGATTCCGCCGAAGGCAAAAACGGCGCTGGACGGCCATTGGGAGCATGGCCCCGGAATGGCGCTCATGCAGCATTGGGCGCGGGAGCTTCCCGATCTTTCGCTGATCGCGGAGGATTTAGGCGATCTTGACATGTCAGCGCTCGATTTTATCCGGAACAGCGGCATCCCCGGAATGAAAGTGCTGGTCTATGCCTTCGATCCCGTGGGAGAAAGCGCCTATCTCCCCCACAACTGTCCGCCCAATTCGGTGATCTACACCTCTACGCACGATACGCCCACCTTCGCACAGTGGCTTCTGGAAGACGCGTCTCCCGCCGAGCGGGACTATGCCGTCGATTATCTCCAGCTTCGCTCCGATGAGGGCTGGGGCTGGGGCGTCGTGCGCGGCGCGTGGAGTTCTCCGTCCAGGCTGGCCATGGCGCCGCTTCAGGACATCCTCGGCCTCGGCGGAGATTCCCGTATGAACACCCCCGGAACGGTGAGCAAAAAGAACTGGAGCTGGCGCGTCCGGGAAGAGGCGTTCAACGCCGGCGTGGCGGCTCGCCTGCGGCATATCACACGGGTATACCGGCGGCTTCAGTGTTGACAATTCGGAAATTTGCAGGGTATACTATCCCTATAAGTGTCTGAATTTGTCTTTTCAAGCTATCTGCAAACGATAACGACTATTCTATGAGTGAGGTAATATGTATGCCGTTCATTACAATTAAAACTCTGGCAGGAAACCAGGAAATTGATCTGAAAAAAATGGCAGAGCGGATAAGCGCGGAGATGGATGTCGAACTTTCCAGACTGACCATCCTGGTGCAGCGCTTTCAGCCGAACGATTATTTCAGGGGCGATGAATACCATGTTCCCATCATCGACATTTCCGCCCTTTCCAAGCACAACCTGACATGGATTCAGAAGTTCATGCATTCTGTTGCGAGGGCCGCGGCAGACCAGCTCCAGATGGAGGAAAACGATCTTGTCGTGTATTCCCACCTGATCGAGAACGGCTGTTTCCTATCCAGAGGAAGCTGCAACTAAATTTATCCGGGAACCTTTTGCCGAAGAGCGGACTTTTTCTTCGGATAATATCAGATCATTTCGGGAAGCCAATTAGGGGGATCACTGATGGAAAAACATACTTTTGGATATGGGGACAGCAAGATTGAGATCGATTTTGAAGGCGCCGCCTCCGTGCGCGTACTGCATAGCGAGCCTTTCTCCTCCCCGGACGATTTCAGCACCACGTTTCTGCGCGCGGTCAGTCAGGACTGCATCGCCTCCAAACCCCTCCAGGAGCTAATCGCGCCGGAAGACAAAGTCACGGTTATCATCAGTGACATCACCCGTTTCTGGATGCGACAGGATCGCGTCTGCGCGCAGCTGATCCCCTATCTTCACGACAAGCTCGGTGTTCCATATGAGAACATCGTGATTCTGATCGCCCTTGGCACCCACCGCGCGCAGACCGAGGACGAGCTCAAAATGCTGGCTACCCCAGAGGTCTACGAAAAGGTTCAGGTCTTGAATCACGACTGCATGGCACCCGATCTGAAGCTTTTGGGCACCACGTCGCGCGGGACGGAAGTCCTTGTGAATCCGCTTGCCGTCGGACGAAAGGTCATCCTGGTCGGCGGAACCATCCATCATGTGATGGCCGGTTATGGCGGCGGCCGCAAGAGCATTCTGCCCGGCATTTCCGGAAAAAGCACCATCAACCAAAACCATATCCACTCGCTGTCCCCTGATCTGCCGATGTCCAATCCGCTCATCGGCATGGGTAATCTGGAACAGAATCCTGTCAACGAGGATATGAACGAGGCGGCCGCAATGGTTGAACCCGCATTCGGCATCAATATCGTCAT
>CAZVHV010000319.1:0-2034 GCA_964627025.1 uncultured Oscillospiraceae bacterium
CTTTGTGCTTGCCGGGACCGCGACCCTCGACCGGCTGCTCACGACACGCAATCTGACCTCGTTCATCATCTTTTCCGGGGTCTGCATCGGCACCCTCGCGATCACGAGGGACTTCGGCACCGTGCTGGTCTATTCCTGCACCTTTCTGGTCATCGCCTTCATGCGCTCCGGCGATATCCGCACCATTGCGCTGCTCCTGTCCGGCGCGCTGCTCGGCGGCCTGGCGGTCATCCTGTTCCTCCCCTATGTCTCCGCCCGCTTTCAGGCCTGGCGGCATGTCTGGCAGTATGCGGATTCCTCCGGATACCAGCAGACACGGACCATGATCGCCGCGGCGAGCGGGGGCCTGCTGGGCGTCGGCGGCGGAAAAGGGTACCTCGTGAAGGTCGCGGCCGCCAGCACCGACCTTGTGTTCGGCATTGTCTGCGAAGAGTGGGGGCTGATCATTGCGGTCGCCGCCGTGCTTGTCCTGGTCTTCCTGGCCTTTTATGCGGTGTCGTCCGTAGGCAGATGCCGCTCCTCCTTCTATGCCATTGCCGCGTGCGGAGCCGCTTCCATCCTGCTGACGCAGGCGGCGCTCAATATATTCGGGTCCTTCGACATTTTGCCGCTGACCGGCGTCACGCTGCCGTTCGTTTCAAACGGCGGCTCCTCGATGATCACCAGCTGGTGCCTGCTGGCCTTCATCCAATCGGCATACAGCAATACCCGCAAAAAGGCATGGAAAGAGTCCGGGACCAGGACCGAAAGGAGGGAGCCGAATTGAAGATCCTTTCCAAACGCGCGGCGGTCGTGCTGGCCCTCATTTTCTTTTTCCTCTGCGGTCTGGTCATCTTTCTGTACAACTATCTGAAAAACGGCTCGTCCTGGGTGCTGTACCCCACCAACCAGCACCTCTATACCAACGGGCAGCTGCGCACCGGCACGGTCTTCGACCGGAACGGCATGGTCCTTGCCCTGACGGCGGGCGGCAAAAAGGAATACAACGACGATAAGACCGTGCGCACGGCCGTCATGCAGACGGTGGGTGATTCGGCCGGCAATGTGGCGACCGGCGCGCAGGTGGCCTTCGCCAGGCAGCTGAGTTCCTGGAGCCTGATCAACGGCGCCTACCGCTTCGGCGCTGGCCAGAGCGACATCAGGCTGACCATCGACGCCGAGCTCTGCGCCACCGCGTACAAGGCTTTGAACGGCAGAAAAGGGGCCGTCTCGGTGTACAACTACCGGACGGGCGAGATCCTCTGCATGGTGAGCGCGCCCTCGTTTGACCCCGAACATCCGCCCGATGTGAATTCCGACCCCGAAAAATATGAGGGCGTATTTCTGAACCGCGTGCTTTCGGGGTCGTATACGCCGGGTTCCGTCTTCAAGCTTGTGACGGCCGCGGCGGCGCTTGACACCATTCCGGATATCGGCAGCAGGACCTTCCGGTGCGACGGCGTCTATGAAGCCGACGGCGGCGAGGTGACCTGCCCCGCGAAGCATGGCAGCGTGTCGCTCAAGCAGGCGCTTGCCGATTCCTGCAACGTCACCTTCGCCCAGCTTGCGATCGAAATGGGCGCGGATACCCTGCAGAAGTACGCGGAGCTCGCGGGATTCAACTCCGGCCTTACGGTGGACGGCATCGAAACGACGCCCGGCAAGGTGAACCTGTCCGATGCGAAGGGCGTGGACCTCGGCTGGGCCGGCATCGGGCAATACACCGATACGGCCAACCCGCTCAACTTCATGGCCTATGTCGGCGCCATCGCCAACGGCGGCGCGGGCGTTACGCCGAGACTGCTGCTGGACTCGTCGAGCGAGAGCAGACATGTGCTGTCGCAAAGCACGGCGGATACGATTAAGGAAATGATGCGCTATGACGTGCTGGACAGCTATGGAGACGGAAATTACCGCGGGCTCAATCTGTGCGCAAAATCAGGCACCGCGCAGGTGTCCGGCGGCAAGCAGCCCAACGCGTGGTTCGTGGGTTTTCTGGACAGGACCGACTGCCCGCTCGCCTTCGTGGTGGTCATTGAGAACGGGGGAGGCGGC
>CAZVHV010000320.1:0-659 GCA_964627025.1 uncultured Oscillospiraceae bacterium
GCCGGATCGTCTGGATCGGCCAGCTTGTCAGGAGCTGCCGGGTTGGAAAGATCCAGCTCGCGGTAGTTGCCCCAGGCATCGTAGAGGTAGGCGGCGGTGACGGCACCGGGTGGCGCATCCGACAAAGTACGCCCTCGCCTGATGCACCTCACGCGCGGGCGGAAACCCCGACAGCAAAGCTCACATCATGAAATATTTCATTACTTTCTGCTGTGCGTCAAGATGTGAGGGATTTTCAGTATCGAAGACGCCTTCGTTCAACTGTATCAAGACTCCTTCACAGAACCGTTCCACTTTCCATACCGGGGCCTTCAGACAATAATCCATTCCGCCGATCGATTCAGCGAATGTCTCATCAAGATAATGGAAACCCCGGATGATGGATGGCCTGCTGAAACCAAAGGTTTGGAACCGGTCATAAGCATCCATCTCCTTCTCATTCTTGCTTTCGGAAAGGAATGCCTCGAATGGCCGGAATATCTCGATGGAGCGTCGGAGGTATTTAAAATCAGGTACCGGCGGACAATCGCTGACAGAAACGTGATAAGTATCAACGAATTTCTCGCCGGTATAGGTTCCGGTGTGTATTTCAAAACAAACAGTTTCATTGCGTCGCAGTTTTGGTTGGATGCTGAAAAAGTCAACATTCACACCGATAC
>CAZVHV010000320.1:669-2034 GCA_964627025.1 uncultured Oscillospiraceae bacterium
TGTAAACTCTTCTCCACAATTTCAATCGGACAATTGTTCTTATCGTAAATGAATTCCAAGCTGAATGCCTCCCTCATAAGGTCCAGCCATTCAACAACCTCTTTGACTCGAAAGTCGTTCCGAGGACGGCATCTTTGGTGAAATTTATAACTGTTCATGCTGGTCTACTCTATCATGGCACTATCGTTAATCCAGGCACATCACCAACTGCAGTTTTAAAAGCCTGTACTTGGTTTTCTCCAACTTTCCATACAACAGGTAAATCATTTGCAGCTCTCACTTGACGTAATGCTTGATCACGTAATTCAGTTCTGCCCTTGAACCAATCGTAAAACTCACCTTGTTTATTGATTAACTTCGAATAGTTATCCTTGTAGTCGATCAGCTTACCGCTTTTGAAATCGTCAAACAGAACCCCCTGCACTTCATATTCATTGACAACATTTTTCCCCCCTATTTCTTGGATGGGCTGACCAGACATTTTGGATTGATGCTCCAATGAGGGACCAGACCGCCGAGCCTTAGGCACCCATTGGCCGGGTCCACTATTCGGGGCATGAACTTCCTCAACTGGTGTCTTCGCCGCGACGGAACCAGTGGTTTCGCAGCGCGGACTTGGTGCAGCCGTTGTCTGTGCGCCACCGCCAGGATCCCTTAGTGCGCTCTTTTCAATGATCGTTTCGGCCTGGGCTGATGCATACCGTGAGGTCGAAGACGCTTCCTCCGTCGGAAACGTCCCCTTCGCCCTCGGCACTATTGTAGCATCTTCCACCCACACTTGGTCGTCCACCGCCCGGCCATCGACGCGTTGATGGACTCTGCCACTTCCACCGCCCCGACCAGAATTAGCGGACGATTCCGTTATCTTGAGGAATGCGGCTCCCCCGACAATATTGCCGCTCAGCCGGGACATGCGGCGATTGAATTCGTCGTATCCGATCCAACCCGCCCGGTACGCGCGGTATTGCCCGATCATCGCCTCACTGATGCCCCCCAAACCCAGCGTCGCCAGGTTGGCCTCCAGACTGTACAGACCCTCCAGCCCGATGGTCAGGCGGGATGTGCCAGCAGCCAGGCGGGCCTGTTGGGCACGCGCAGTCATGCTGTGAAAGCGCAGATGTTCGGCATACATCGGATAGTCGGCGGTGGTCTGGTGAATGGCAACTCCGCCCATGATCACCATATCCACAGCCAGATTGACCGGTTCGGCCACCACCTCGCCGAGCCCAGTGAGAAACTCCACCGTGGCGTCCTTGACACTGATACACCCGGTTAGATCCCGGTAGGTCAACGGGCTGCTGTTAGCGTACAGGTAGCGGTGCAGACTGGGCGGGGTCAGCGTGTCGCCGAGGTACGGATCGGCGG
>CAZVHV010000321.1:0-2010 GCA_964627025.1 uncultured Oscillospiraceae bacterium
GGATGCCCGCGACCAGGTCTTCAGAACTTTCTTCTCGCCGGCCTTGTTCATCTCTCCGACCCGTTTGAGAAGCTCGGGGGCGCAAAACGGGCCTTTCTTGATGCTTCTGCTCATAGTTTTACAGCCTCCTTACTTCGCGTTGCGACGCTTGACGATGAACTTATCATTGGGGTTCTTCGTCTTGCGGGTCTTGTAACCCATCGCCGGCTTACCCCAGGGGGTAACAGGGCCGGGACGGCCGACCGGGCTCTTGCCTTCACCGCCGCCGTGGGGGTGGTCATTGGGGTTCATGACCGAGCCGCGGACGGTGGGACGCCAGCCCATGTGGCGCTTGCGGCCGGCTTTACCGATCTGGATGTTCTCGTGATCGATGTTGCCGACCTGGCCGATGGTGGCCTTGCAGTCGAGGCGGACGATGCGCACCTCGCCGGAGGGGAGTCTCACCTGAGCCTCGCCGTTCTCCTTGGCCATCAGCTGCGCGGAGACGCCGGCGGAACGGACCAACTGAGCGCCCTTGCCGGGGTAAAGCTCGATGTTATGGATCACGGTACCGGTGGGGATCTCCGAAAGGGGCAGGCAGTTGCCGGGCTTGATGTCGGCGCCGGCGGAGGCGTAAACGACGTCGCCGGCCGTGAGGCCCACAGGAGCCAGAATGTAACGCTTCTCGCCGTCCTCGTACTGGATCAGGGCGATGTTGGCGCTGCGGTTGGGGTCATACTCCAGGCGGAGGACGGTGCCGGGCACATCCAGCTTGTCACGCTTGAAGTCGATGATGCGGTACTTGCGCTTGCTTCCGCCGCCGCGGTGGCGGACGGTGATGCGGCCATAGCTGTTGCGACCGGCGTTCTTCTTGAGATTCTCGGTCAGGCTGCGCTCCGGCTTGGCCTTTTTGTCAATGCCCTCGAACGCTGACACCGTCATGTGGCGGCGCGACGGCGTTGTGGGCTTATAGCTCTTAATAGCCATTGTGCATTACCTCCTTATACCATTCCCTCGAAGAACTCGATGCCCTTGGAATCGACGGCCAGGGTGACCACGGCCTTCTTCCAGCTGGCGCGGCGGCCCGCGGGATAACGGCCCGTCTGCTTGCGCTTGCCCTGGACGTTCAGGGTGTTGACCTTGGCGACCTTCACGCCGAAGATCTCCTCGATCGCCTTGGCGATCTCGATTTTGTTGGCGTCCTTGGCAACTTCGAAGGTGTATTTTCTGTCTCCGGTCTGAGCCATGGACTGCTCAGTAATAATGGGGCGCTTGACAATATCGTAAGCGGTAGCCATTATGCAAACACCTCCTCAATAACACTCAGCGCGTTCTTGTCAACGACCAGGCGTCTGGCATTGACAATGTCGTAAACGGACAGAAGTGTGGCGGTGGTGGTGGTGATGCCGGGAATGTTGCGGGCAGACTTAACCACGTTCTCACGCACCTCGGGGGTGATCAGGACGGCCTTGTCGGCGCCGACCTTGCCCAGGAACTCGCGCATGTTCTTGGTCTTGATCTCGTGCAGGTTCAGGTTGTCCACCACCAGCAGGTCGCCGGAAGCGGCCTTGGCGGAAAGGACGGACTGCAGCGCCAGGCGCTTCAGCTTGCGGTTGAGGCGGTAGCTGTAATCGCGGGGCTTGGGGGCGAACACGATGCCGCCGTGCGTCCACTGGGGAGCGCGGGTGCTGCCCTGACGGGCATGACCGGTACCCTTCTGACGCCAGGGCTTTTTGCCGCCGCCGGAAACCTCGGCGCGGGTGAGAGCGCTCTGGGTGCCCTGACGGCAGTTGGCCAGATGGTTTTTCACCACCGCGTGGACAGCTCCCTCATTGGGTTCGATGCCGAACACAGCGTCGGAGAGCTCCACCTCGCCGACCTGCTCGCCGGCCATGTTGTACACGTTTGCTTTAGGCATGATTCAAACTCTCCTTTCCTTAGGCTTTCCTGGCGGACGCCTTCTGGGGATTGGTGCGGGCGGACGCCTTCTACGGGTTGGTGCTGCTACCGACCTCGCCCTTCTTCTGGATG
>CAZVHV010000322.1:0-2009 GCA_964627025.1 uncultured Oscillospiraceae bacterium
CGCCCTTATCCACTGATCGCACCATCATGCGGATGATTTCGAGCCGTGTGATCGGCTCCGCGGGACGGAAGCTGCCGTCATAGTCGGCAGGGTCAATGATACCGGCGCCCGCAAGCGCCTCAATGTTCGGTTTCGACCAGCAGCCGTCAAGGTCGGCAAAGGCCGGGGCTTTTTCCCCGGCCTCTGCCGTATTGATTTTCATGTACCGGACGAGCAGGGCGGAGAATTCCGCCCGTGAGATGATGCTGTCCGGCCGGACTGTCCCGTCCGGGAAGCCGGCGATGACGCCCTGCTCCGCCAGCGTCTTGATGATGTCCTCCGCCCAATGTCCGGCGCTGTCCGGGAAGGTTTTACCCGCGGCGGAGGCGTTCCCGATAAACAGGGAAAATATGAGGCAGACAGAGAGCAGAAGACTGAGCGCGCTTTTCATTTTCTTTTTCATAGGCGCGGCCTCCTACATCCCGCCCATAACGGGCTGGCCCTGCTCCTGTGCCGGAGCTGAGGCTTTCTGCTGCTTGGCCGCTGTCTGCCCCTGCGTCAGCGCCTGCTGATACGCGGAAATAACGGCGTTGTCGAATTCGGCCTTGGCCTCTTTCGTGCATGGGAAGCAGATGTCCTTGTATTCGCCGTTGCCCGCCTTGTAGCTGGGCATGGACACAAACAGCCCCTTGGTGCCATCCATCACCTTGATGCCGCGGACGGCGAAATCTCCGTAGATATTCACCGACGCGTTGGCGCGCAGGGTGCCCTCGGGATGAATGGCGTGGATCTTGACGTCATATTTGGGCGGCGCCGCTTTTACGTCTTTTGACATGGTATGGTTCTCCTTTCTGTTTTCGGGGCAAAAAAAGACGGCCTCAGCCGTCCTGCATGCCCATATTCATAGTTTGAAGCTGCTCCGACGGCTCGAAGCCGATCTGCCGGAAGACGGAGCGGTCCACATAATAGAACACGCTGCCGGCATCGTCATACAGCTCGATCACGTCGGACATGGACAAGGGGTGGCCGGAAAAGCCGGGCGGCTGCCGGGCGGAAAACCGCTCATCAATGCGTTCCAGATCGTTTGTGTCGAGCTGCCCGTCATAGGCGACCCGGTAATCCTCCGGCCTTGGCTCGCCGAACTTCGTGAGCTGCTCCGCGTATTCGATGAATTTCATCCGCACGTCCACATGGGGATAAAGCTGCCAGATTCGGACGTTTTTCAGCGGCGCGGCGTTTTCACCGCCGCCCATCCGTTCACCCGCGAGGAGCCGCTCCAGCACGCCGTCCGTCCAGAGCGGCGTCAGTCCGCGGCCCTTCAGCCAGCCGGTCAGCTCGTCGCAGCGGAAAACGCTGTCGACCACGGCCTTGTCCTTATCGAGATAGCCTGCGGGGTTTCCATAGTAGGAAATCAGTCCGCCATCGAGGGTAATGCCCGGCATATCCTCACCTCCGTCATTTCATTTCCATCCCTCCCATACCGCTGTTTTCCTGCTTCTGCTCCTGCAGCTCCGCCAGCCTTTCCCGCGCCCAATTGGGGAGGAGCTCATCCTTGAGAACGCCGCTGAAATCGTGGCGGTTCCAGCGGACTGTTTCCCCGTCCGCGAGGCAGGTCGCTCGGATGGAGCGGCCGATGGCATCGGGCGCGCAGCCGAAGCCGTCCCGTGCCAGCCAGAGCTGATCCTGCGGACTCCAGCAGCTTTCCTTTAAGATGCGCTGGGAGAGCACCATGACCTTGCCCTTAAAGTCCAGATCCCTCGAATCCGGATCGCAGTGGGTGTGTTCAAACAGTCCCAGCGCCTGATACGCGCCGCGGTACTGATGAATAAAGCCCTCCAGCGCGGCGGGAGGGCTGTCTGCCAGAAAGTCCAGATTGTAATCCTGCGCGCCGGACTTGTCGGGCGGGATATATGTCTGCTTCGCCCACTCCTGGTTCTCAGGGGCGAAGTGTCCGTCCCCGGCCTTCTGCTGGACGGCGTTGGCGAGTACCCAGCTCACGCGCTTATACCCGTATGCCGCGATGACGCTTT
>CAZVHV010000323.1:0-1314 GCA_964627025.1 uncultured Oscillospiraceae bacterium
CTCCCTTGCGTTTAGCCGCGACGCCGCAGAAAACCTGCTGGAGAATCCCGCGCCGGAGGAAGTCCCCTCCCAGCTCTATGTGCTTTCCAACATGAGCAAGAACAAGGGCGCGGCTGTCCTTTCCTATCCGGGTGTTCTGGAAAAGGCGGATCAGCTGTTTCCGAAAGGCTTTTATATTCTCCCGTCCTCGATCCATGAACTCTTGATCGTACCGAAGTCTCCGGAGATCGATCCGAAGGAACTTGGCGAGATGGTACGTGCGGTCAACCGCGCAGAGGTCGCAAAGGAGGAGCAACTCTCAGACCGTGTGTATGAGTACGACCGGGAGGCAGGAACGATCCGGCAGGTTCCGGAATCCGTGAAGCAAAAAGATGTAAGGGAGGCGGCGCGATGAGAAAACGAAATGTCTCCATCCTGTTCCGCCTGAACAAAAAGGAAGCAGAGCTGCTGGATAAAAAAGTGAAACGCTGCGGCCTGACCCGCGAGGCGTACCTGCGGCATCTGGTAGCAGGCTTTGCCCCGAAGGAGGCTCCGCCGCATGATTACTACTCCATGATGCGGGAACTCTACGGCATCGGGCGGAACTTACACGAGATCGCTCAGAAGGCCCACGCCCTGGGTGTGATCGACGCGCAGCGGTACGATACCGAAGCACGCAAACTGGAGGCGGCGGTCAAGCGGATCACGGATGCGGTCATCCTGCCGGGATCGCTGGATGTGTGATGGCAACGACCTCCCTCTGGCGCGTGAATGGGTGGCTTGGCAAGGTGGTGATCTACGTTGAAAATCCGGACAAGACAGAAAATCCGTCCTTTTTTGAAAAGCCCGGCATGAGCGACGCACAGATGCAGAGACTCTCGGACGTGATCGAGTATGCCGCCAATCAGGAAAAGACGCAGCTGGAGGACGGGGTTCTCCTTCAGAACTTTGTCTCCGGCGTCAACTGCCTGCCCGCCACCGCCCGCGAGGAAATGCTGGCAGTCAAAAAACGCTTCGGCAAGGAGGACGGCACGGTGGCCTATCATGGCTACCAGAGCTTTGCCCCCGGCGAAGCCACGCCGGAGATTGCCCATGAGATCGCGGTCAAACTGGCACGGCAGCTCTGGGGCGAGAAATACCAGGTGCTGGTTGCCACCCATCTGGATAAGGAAAATCATCTGCACAGTCATTTTGTCATCAACACCGTCTCCTTTGTGGACGGGATCAAATTTCATCGCACGGAAAAGGACTATTACGACATGCGCCGGGCCTCGGATGAATTGTGCCGGGAATACGGCCTGTTCCCGTCCGCCGACGATTGGGCGGGACGAATCC
>CAZVHV010000323.1:1324-2004 GCA_964627025.1 uncultured Oscillospiraceae bacterium
CGTGATTGAGGAGCCGAAGCCGGGAAAGTCCAGGCATTACGGCGAGTGGCGGGCGGAACAGGAACAGCGTCCCACCTGGCGGGGGTTGGTCCGGTCTGACGTGGATGAGGCCATCCGTCAGTCCATGACGGAGCGGCAGTTTTACGACGCCCTGAAACGGAAGGGATATGAGATCAAGGTAGGCAAGGATATTTCCGTCCGGCCTCCCGGAAAGGAACGGTTCGTGCGGCTCTCCCGGAACTTCGGGGATCGGTATTCCCCGGAGGGCATCCGGGAACAGATCCTGCGGCAGGACCGTCCGGCCAAAAGGGGTAAGGCTGCAAATAAGTCTGATTACCCGCCAAGACCAAAAGCCAAAGGGTTCCGCGCCCTGTATTACCACTATTGTTACCTGCTGGGCATATTCCCGGAGAATAAGCCCAAGGATCAGAATAAACGCCTCCATTTCCTGCTCCGGGAGGATCTTATCAAAATGGAGACCATATCGGAAGAAGCAAGGCTGCTCGCACGGAATCAGATCGATACCGCCGGGCAGCTTTCTTCATATAAAGAATCGGTTGTGACGCGGATCGAGACCGTGACCGATGAGCGGAAAGCCCTCTACAAGAAGCAGCGCACCGTCGCTGTGAAATCGGATGATGACACGCTCGCTCTGGTCAAGGAACAGATCGCCGCGCTCA
>CAZVHV010000324.1:0-1996 GCA_964627025.1 uncultured Oscillospiraceae bacterium
GGACGAGACCTTTTTGCAGATCAAGATGCTGAACACCGCCAAGGGGCCGGCGGTTCATTCCCTGGGCGCGCAGCAGGACAAGAACAGGTATCAGGCGGCCATGAAACGGACGCTGGAAAATACGGAAAACCTGCGCCTGGTGCAGGGCGAGGTGGTCCGCATCCTGGAGGCGGGCGGCAGCGCGGCCGGCGTGGCGACCGCCACCGGCGGCGCGTATGCGGCGAAAGCGGTGATCCTGGCCACCGGCGTTTACCTGAAAGGGCGGATCATCATCGGGGAGTACAGTTCCAACCAGGGACCTTCGGGGCTCGCGGCCGCCAACCATCTTTCGGGGAGCCTGCTTGACCTCGGGTTTGATCTGCAGCGGTTCAAGACCGGGACCCCCGCGCGGGTGGACGGCCGGTCGATCGATTTTTCGAAGACCATCCCGCAGTTCGGCGATAAGAAGATCGTGCCGTTTTCCTTTTTATCCGGCAATATCGAGCGGGAACAGGTGCCCTGCTATCTGACCTATACCAACGAAAAGACGCATGAGATCATCCGCCGGAACATTCACCGAAGCCCGCTTTTCAGCGGGAAGATCGACGGGGTGGGGCCGCGGTACTGCCCGTCCATCGAGGACAAGGTGGTCAAGTTCCCGGACAAGGACCGCCACCAGATCTTCCTGGAGCCCGAAGGCGCGGATACTAGGGAGATCTATGTGCAGGGCATGTCGTCCAGCCTGCCCGAAGAGGTGCAGAAGGCGCTGTACCGCACCGTGCCCGGTCTGGAAAACGTGCATTTCGTGCGGACGGCATACGCCATCGAATACGACTGCATCGACCCGACCCAGCTCAGTTTAAGCCTGGAGACCAAAAAACTGCCCGGGCTGTTCTGCGCCGGGCAGATCAACGGCACCTCCGGCTATGAGGAGGCGGCGGCGCAGGGGTTGCTGGCCGGGATGAACGCCGCGCTGCGGATCAAGGACCGCCCGCCGGTGATCCTGGGCCGGGCGGACGCGTATGCCGGCGTGCTGATAGACGACATTGTGACCAAGGGGACGGCCGAACCATACCGGATGATGACCTCCCGCGCGGAATACCGCCTGCTGCTCAGGCAGGACAACGCGGACGAGCGGCTGACGCAGATCGGCCGGGACGCCGGGCTGGTATCCGACGAACGGTATGATATCTATATGAAAAAAATGGACGCCGTGCGCCGGGAGCTCGAGCGGCTGAACGGGCAGATGGTGAGCGCGAGGGACGCGACCGCCTTTTTCGGAGAGGCCACCCGGGGGATGAAGCTTGCGGACCTGCTCGCCCGGCCGGGCTTGACATACGGCGACCTCGGGCAGATGGGCGCTGCGCCTTTTGATCTGCCCGCCGACGTACGCGAGCAGGCCGAGATACAGATCAAATATGCCGGATACATCAAGAAGCAGGAGGCGCAGGTCGCGCGGTTCAAGAGCGTGGAGGGCAAACGGCTGCCCCCGGGCTTCGACTATGCCGCGGTTCCCGGGTTGCGCATTGAGGCCCGCGCCAAGCTGAACGCACTGAAGCCCGAGAACATCGGCCAGGCTTCCCGGATTTCCGGCGTTTCGCCGGCCGACATCTCCGTTCTGATGGTGTATTTCTCGCGGGGCGCCGCCCCGAGGGAGGCTTAAGGGAAGATGAGCGTATTTGCGGAGACCATGAAAGGCCTTTGCCCCGGCCTGGCGGAAGAACAGATTTCCGCCATGTCGGTTTACTATGGGTTCCTGGTCGAAAACAACAGGGCATTCAATCTGACGGCCATCACCGACGAGCGGGAGGCGGCCTTCAAACATTTTTACGACAGCATATTCTGCGAGGACCTGGTCCCCGGGGGCGCAAGCGTTATCGACGTAGGCGCGGGCGCGGGGTTTCCGGGCATTCCGCTTCGGATCGTCCGACCGGACATCCGGCTGACCCTGCTGGATTCGGCGGCGAAAAAGGCGGATTTTGTGGAAAAGGCGGCGCGCTCCATCGGTTTGGATATA
>CAZVHV010000325.1:0-1963 GCA_964627025.1 uncultured Oscillospiraceae bacterium
TCACGGTCAGGATCTCCTGCAGCATGTTGGACGCGCCGTACGCCTCCAGCGCCCATACTTCCATCTCGCCGAAGCGCTGGCCGCCGAACTGCGCCTTGCCTCCGAGCGGCTGCTGGGTCACCAGCGAATACGGCCCGGTGGAGCGCGCGTGGATCTTGTCGTCCACCAGATGGTGCAGCTTCATGATATACATATAGCCCACGGTCACCCTGTTTTCAAAGGGTTCGCCGCTCCGTCCGTCATACAGGACCGTTTTGCCGTCCTTATCCAGGCCGGCGTCGGTGAGGTAGCCCTCGATGTCTTCCTCGGACGCGCCGTCGAAGACCGGCGTCGCGATCTCCCATCCCAGCGCGCGGGCCGCGCGGCCGAGATGCACTTCCAGCACCTGCCCGATATTCATACGGGAAGGGACGCCCAGTGGGTTCAACACGATGTCCAGCGGCGTGCCGTCCGGCAGGTAGGGCATGTCTTCCACCGGCAGCACGCGGGAAATGACGCCCTTGTTGCCGTGGCGGCCGGCCATCTTGTCGCCCACCGATATCTTGCGCTTCTGCGCGACGTATACGCGGACCAGTTTGTTCACGCCCGCGGTGAGTTCGTCCTTGTTCTCGCGGGTGAACACTTTCACGTCCACCACGATGCCGCCTTCGCCGTGCGGCACGCGCAGGGATGTGTCGCGCACTTCCCGCGCCTTTTCGCCGAAGATGGCCCGAAGCAGCCGTTCCTCCGCGGTCAGTTCGGTCTCGCCCTTGGGCGTGACCTTGCCCACCAGGATGTCCCCGCTCCTAACCTCCGCGCCGATGCGGATGATGCCGCGCACGTCCAGGTCTTTGAGCGCGTCTTCGCCCACGTTGGGGATGTCCCGCGTGATCTCTTCCGGACCCAGCTTGGTGTCCCTCGCCTCGGACTCGTATTCCTCGATATGGATGGAGGTGAACACGTCGTCCTTCACCAGGCGCTCGGAGATCAGGATGGCGTCCTCGTAGTTATAGCCTTCCCAGGTCATGAAGCCCACCAGCACGTTTTTGCCGAGGGCGAGCTCGCCAAGGTCGGTGGACGGGCCGTCCGCGATCACCTGGCCTTTTTCTATCGCGTCCCCCGCGCTGACGATGGGGAACTGGTTGATGCACGTACCCTGGTTGGAACGCGCGAATTTGATGAGGTTGTATTCGGCCGTGCCGCCCGATTCTTTTTCAATAACGATCTTATCCGACATGACGGATTTCGCTTTTCCGCCTTCTTTTGAAATCACCAGCACGCCCGAATCGTAAGCCGCCTTGTATTCCATGCCCGTGCCCACGATGGGCGCCTCGGGGATGAGAAGAGGCACGGCCTGCCGCTGCATGTTGGAACCCATGAGCGCGCGGTTGGCGTCGTCGTTTTCCAGGAACGGGATAAGCGCGGTCGCGACCGAAACGAGCTGTTTTGGGGAAACGTCCATCAGGTCCACCTGCTCGCGCGGCAACTCCACGATCTGCTCGCGCACACGGCCCATGATACGGGGCCGGAGGAACCGTCCGTCCTCCCCGATGGGTTCGTTGGCCTGGGCCACGATATATTTGTCTTCCTCCTCGGCCGTCATATAGACCACCTCGTTGGTCACCACCTGGTCTTTTTTGTTGATGATCCGGTAGGGGGATTCGATGAAGCCGTATTCGTTCACCCGCGCATAAGTGGACAGCGAACCGATAAGCCCGATGTTCGGACCCTCGGGCGTCTCGATGGGACACATTCTTCCGTAATGGGAATGGTGAACGTCCCGGACCTCGAAACTCGCGCGGTCGCGGTTCAGGCCGCCCGGACCCAACGCCGACAAGCGGCGCTTGTGCGTGAGTTCGGCCAGCGGATTGGTCTGGTCCATGAACTGTGACAGCTGGGAGGAACCGAAGAATTCCTTGATGGCAGCCGTCACCGGACGGATGTTGATCAGGTTGGACGGGGTCGCCATATCCATGTCCTGGAT